>NZ_JAQREI010000019.1:0-79928 GCF_028599215.1 Pseudoalteromonas sp. Angola-30 | reverse complement strand
ACGCAAGGCTCTGTAAAAGTAGCGGGCAAAGAGGTAACACAGGCACTTGATTTTGTACGCGGTAAAACGGCGTACTTACCTGAGTCGGCCACGTTATATCCGCATTTAACTGCCCGCGAAAACGTGGCGTATTTTTTATCGCTTGCTGATATTAAAAAAACCGATGAGCAAATTAATGCTGCGTTTAACCGTGTAGCGCTACAGCAAGCTGCATGGGAGCGTCCTATGCAAACGTACTCTAAAGGCATGAGGCAAAAAACCGCGATTGCACTGGCTATTTTACGCCAAGCCCCGATATTTTTACTCGATGAGCCAACATCGGGCCTTGACCCTGTTGCTATTGATGAGTTTAACCAGTTAGTGCGTGAGCTTGCATTAACCGGCGCTACTATTTTAATGGTAACGCACGATGTATACGGCGCATGCCAAGTTGCAAACCGAATTGGTTTATTAAGAGCGGGCGAGCTGGTGGGCGAATTTGACGCGCCTCAAAACGGCCGAATTGATACCGAGCAAGTTCATGCCGCGTTTGCACAAAGAGGCGCGTAATGAGCAAAAATAATTTTTCAAAGGTGGTGATAGTTGCCAAAGATGAGTGGCGCTATTGGCTTCGCTCAAAACTGGCGATGACCGTTTTAGCCATAGGTTTATTACTTACGCTTTCATCGGTGGTGGTTACTGCCATTACAATGCACGAACTTAGCCACACTCGTAATGAATTACAAAGCAATGCAGAGCAAAGCTTTGCTGAGCAGCCCGATCGCCACCCACACAGAATGGTGCATTACGGGCATTACGCTTTTAGAACACCAACCCCTCTGAGCACCCTAGATCCGGGGATTGATGCCTACACAGGTAACTCAATATTTTTAGAAGGGCATAGGCAAAATAGTGCAATGTTTGCCGAGCAGCGCCAAGGCACAGCTTTAACAAAACTTGGCAGCTTAACGCCTGCTTTTATTGTGCAAACATTAGCGCCGTTACTGCTTATTTTAATTGGTTACAGCTCTATTAGCCGTGAGCGCGAATCGCAAACGTTGTCGTATTTATTGGCGCAAGGCACCAAGGGCAGCACGCTTATTGCGGGTAAAGGGCTGGCGCTTTTGTGTGTTGTTGGGTTAATTATTGCGCCATTAGCGGTGTCGGCGTTATTTACGCTTAGCGCGGGTGAGAGCCTTTTAGCAGTTGTTAGTTTTATTGTGGGCTATGCATTGTATTTAAGCGTGTGGGTGTTAGTTGTTTTATTAGCATCGAGCGTGTTTAGTATAAATAGTGGCAGCTTTACAGCGCTTGCGTTTGTGTGGATTTTACTGTGCATTGTTATGCCGCGAGTAGCAAGTACCAGTGCCTCTACGGCTGTGCCATCGGCCGGTAAAATAGAAACCGACTTTGCAGTAAGAGCTGAGCTTAGAAAACTAGGTGATGGCCATAACACCAACGACCCTGCCTTTAATCAATTTAAACAATCTCTGCTAAAAAAATACAACGTAAACAGCATTGATGAGCTACCAGTAAACTTTAGAGGGTTAGTGGCCAGTGAATCAGAGGCTAAACAAACTAAGGTATTAAACCAGTTTGCCGAGCAGCGCATGCAAAGTGAGCTTAAACAAACGCAGGTATCGCGTTACTTTGGTTGGGTATCGCCTATGGTGGCTATTCGCTCGCTGTCGATGATTGTAGTGGGCACAAGCATAGAAACCCATCATCGCTTTTTACGCGAAACCGAACAGCTGCGCTTTGATTTTGTGCAAGGGCTTAACAAAGTACACATTGAAAAGCTTGATTACCAAGTTGATATGAACCGCAACGCCAATACCGAGGCCACTAAAAAAGCGCGCGTAGGATCAGAGAACTGGCAAATACTGCAAAACTTTACCTTTGATGTAGATAGCGCTGATGTTCGCGCGCAAAGAAGTGTACCTGCTTTTTTACAGTTAATACTGTGGATTGTAGTACTTGTAGGCGGTATTAAATTGGTAGGAAAACGTTTGATATGAGTTATTTAATTACACAACTTACACGAGAATGGGGCTTTTTACTGCGTCAAAAGTACCTTGTGGTATTGCTGTTATGTAGCTTTGTTTTATCGGGCTTTGCAATATATAGCGGGCATAGCGAAGTAAGCGCGCAGCAGCAAACAATAGAGCGTTTAAAAGCTGCAGATCAAAGCGATCGCGCTAAAGTGCAGCAAAAGCAAGACGATCCGGGCATGTTGGCTTATTACAGTTTTCATTTAACGTATTCTCAGCCATCTAACCTTGCTTTTGCAGCATTAGGGGAACGCGATATATTCCCGTGGAAACACCGTATTAATTTATTGGCCATAGAGGGGCAAATTTACGAAAGCGATGCACAAAATGGCGAATTGGCACAAGCCGGTAAAATTGATTTTGTATTTGTAATTAGCGCCTTAGCACCACTGGTTATTATTTTGCTATTTCATGACTTATTTGCAAATGAGCGCACCAGCGGCAGGCACGACTTACTTGTTACTACGGCTAAATCGTACTTTGCTTTGTGGGGCGCACGTATAACGGTAAGGTTTTTAGCAGTAATAGTGTGTTTAATGCTGCCATTTTTTATAGGTGCATTTATAGCTGGGGCAAGCGCGTTTGAAATTGCGTATGTATCGCTACTTTGTATTGCATACCTTGCATTTTGGACTGCGCTGAGTGTGTGGTGGGGCAAAAACGCGACTAGTGCGCCGCGCGTAGCCTCTGGCCTAATTGGTTTATGGGTATTATTTGCTTTTATTATTCCTATTTTAGGCGACCTTGCTATAAACAAGTCGGTGCATTCGCCTAAGGGTGGCGACATTATGCTTACTCAGCGTGAGGCGGTAAATGATGCCTGGGATTTACCAAAATCTGCCACTATGCAGCCTTTTATTAAAGAGTACCCAGCACTTGCGCCATACATTGCTATGAGCAGTGAGTTTGAGTGGAAATGGTATTACGCATTTCAGCAAATGGGCGATTTAAAAGCAGCGCCGCTCTCTAAAGCATACCGAGACGCAGCCGCTAAAAAATATGACTTAGCAGGCGTTGTGTCGTGGTTTTCGCCACCGCTATTATTGCAGCGCAGCTTAACGCGAGCCGCCCAAACGGACTCAGTAGCAGCGTATACATACGAGCAGCAAATTCGTGATTATCATCAGCAATTACGTGAGTTTTATTACCCTTGGTTATTTTATAAGGGTAACCCGCCTAAATCAGTTCTCAATAACATGCCACGCTTTGAGGCTATAGCAAAGTAATCCTTACTAGGTGCGCTAAACACCGTTGTTTAGCGCACCTAGTAACAACACCATAATTATAAAATACTTATATTACTAACAAGGTTAACAATGAAAACCAACACAACAGGGCTTAAGCTCACCTATTTAAGTGCGTACCTAGTAAGCTTATTTAGCAGTCAGGCTTTGGCTGCTGAGCAAAACCAGCAAACACACAGTGCTAACACAAACATTGAAAGGCTGTCTGTGGTTGCTACGCGTCAAGCTTACCAAGGTAACTTTAGCCAACTAGAAACTCCACAATCAGAGCTTAAAATTGATTTAGAAGCCCTTGAAAATGCAGGTGCAGTAAGCCTTAACCAAGCGCTTGATTTATCGGCCTCTGTTGCACGCCAAAACAACTTTGGTGGGCTTTGGAATAGTTTTTCGTTACGTGGCTTTGTAGGCGATGAAAACCTACCGAGTAACTACTTAGTAAATGGTTTTAATGCTGGGCGCGGTTTTGGTGGCTCGCGTGATTTGTCGGGTATTGAGTCGGTTGAGGTTTTAAAAGGCCCGCGTGCGGCTTTATTTGGCCGTGGTGAGCCAGGTGGTACAGTCAACCTAGTTACTAAACGCCCAACGTTTGATACGCAAGGTGAAATTAAGCTCTCGGTAGGGAGTTTTGATACTTACCGCGCCGATGTTGATTACACCACGGCGCTTAACGATGACGTTGCAATTAGACTGGTTGGCTTTTACGAAGACGCCGAGAGCTTTAGAGACACCATAGAAACCACTAAACACGGTTTTATTAGCCCGTCAATAGTGTGGAATATTAACGACAGCAGCCAACTTGTTTACGAGCTTGAATACAGCGACCAAGAAGTGCCGTTTGATAGAGGCGTATTAGCCATAGATGGCGAACTTGGGCTTATACCACAAAGTCGCTTTTTAGGTGAGCCGGGCGATGGCCCAATTGAAGCCGATGTACTAGGGCATCAGTTAGAGTACATTCATGACTTTGATGATAACTGGAGCATTTTATTTGGTGCAAACTACCGTGATACCTCTATGGAAGGCTTTGCAACCGAAACCGGTTTTGGCGGCGTAGTTAATGGCGAAGTAAACCGCTTTAGGCGCTACCGCGATTTTGATGCTCAATACCATGTATTGCGTGCAGAGCTAAGCGGAAGTATTGAGCTGGGCGGTTTTGAGCACCGTTTAATTATGGGTGTTGACGCTGATAAATTTGAAAACGATCAATTTATTTTGCGTGTACGGGGCGATCAATACATTAATGTATTTAACCCTGTATACGGCGCGTATGAATTACCAACGCCTACATCTAATACCGACCGCGTAGAGATTCAAGAGTCACTAGGGGTATTTATTCAAGACCAAATAAGCGTTACCGATAAGTTAGATATTCGTATTGGTGCCCGTTTTGATGATTACGAGCAGCGCTTAAATAACCGTTTAGCAGGCACTAATACTAAACAAACGCAGTCGCGCGTGAGCCCGCAGTTTGGTGTGGTGTATGAAGCCGGTGATTATGTATCTGTTTATGCAGCCTATGGCGAAAACTTTCGCCCGCTTTCGGGCACTGATACCAATGGCGATGGTTTTGAGCCAAACCAATCTACCTCTGCTGAGCTAGGTGTAAAATTTACACTTAACGATGGCGCGTTATTTGGTACCGTTGCCGTATTTAAAGTAGATCAAGACAGCATGCTAGTAGTAGATGACCCAACAGCGTTTACCTACGCAGCCATTGGTGAAGCGCAAAGTAAGGGAATAGAAATAGACCTAACGGGTGAGCTTAGCGATAGTTTAGAAATTTGGGCGTCGTATGCGTATGTAGATGCCCAAATAGAAAACTCATTTTTTGATGCTAACTTTGGCTACA
The DNA here is from genome assembly GCF_028599215.1 of Pseudoalteromonas sp. Angola-30. Classification (NCBI taxonomy): domain Bacteria; kingdom Pseudomonadati; phylum Pseudomonadota; class Gammaproteobacteria; order Alteromonadales; family Pseudoalteromonadaceae; genus Pseudoalteromonas; species Pseudoalteromonas sp. Angola-30. Next base: position 74,805 of record NZ_JAQREI010000019.1, on the reverse strand, counting down.
CAGTAGAGGCCGGCGAGTCACTTTTAAATGTACCAGAGCATCAACTTAGCTTGCAGCTTGTTAAATCGGGCGAGTTATATGGCAATGCAATTAAATTTGGTGGCGGGCTATTATTTGTAGACGAACGCAATGGCTATTTTGGTACCGACTTTAAACTACCCAGTTATACAACCGCGCGTGTATTTGTAAATTACGATGTAACAGACGCGATTGGTGTTACGGCTGAGGTAAATAACCTGTTTGATGAAACGTATTACACAAACTCGTTTGCCGATGCATGGGTACAACCTGGTAAACCACGTAACGTTAAATTTTCTGCCTCTTATAAGTTTTAATTGGTATTTTGCGCTGTAAACGTAAAAAGGTCGCTTAGCTAAAGCGACCTTTTTTATTTGGCGTGTTTGTATTTTTTTAATATTTTAGAGTACTCGCCTGAATTTTTTAACTTTTGCAGCTGTATATTAAAGTCATCACGTAATTTTTTTGATTTAAATAAATAGCCACTAGGGCTTTTACCAAACAGCGCAAAGTGATCTACAGGTTGTGTGCTATCAATACCTTTAAGGGTTGAGCGATAGTAATCAAAACTTTGTTTATCCATTTGAATGACATTAGCCTTATTTGAAAAAAGCATTTTAACTTGAAGAGATTGGTCGTGCACTTCGTAATATTGCGTATTGGCTTTTGCCATTTTTGCATACTCTTCACCTAAATGTATGCCGGCGCTGGGCCACGAGATTAAGCTGTAATGTGTTAAATCTGAAATTTTAGTAAAGTTAAAATGCTTGCTCCTTAGGGCTATCGCAACGTTTTCGTATTCATAGGCTTCATTTGAAATATAACCGCTTAGGAGATTACCGTTTTCTGTGCTTAAGTTTATGTCGGCTAGTATGTCGAGCTTTCCATCTATATACTCTTTAGCGCGGCGAGTATAAGGATAATAGCGTGGCTCTATTTCATACCCTAAAGGCGTTAATGCGGCTTTAATAATATCGAGGGTTAGCCCGCTGTTGGTATGTGACATTACAAAAGGTGGTAGGGTTTCGCCAAAACCTACAACTAATTTTTGTTTAGTAGGCGATGCACAGGCAAAAGAGGATACAAGCAGTGTAGTTATTATAAAAAAGTTTAACTTCATTAGGCTGTTTAAATTAACTTAGCATACTAAAAAGATAGTAACTAAGTGGTTATGTAACAAGTAAATAGCCCATTAAAGTATGATTAAATACCTTTAATGGGCAAGTATTAGGCACAAAAGGTTAAACTTGGCACCGTTTAAAAAGGTGCGTAGCCGTCTGGCGTTGTTTTTGGCGTAGTCCAACGCTCTTTTGCATCAATATCTGTACGTTTTGACCCCGGCGCTGGTATACGGCCATTATCGCCAAAAAGCCATAACACTAGGTTTGTTCTGTCGCCACTGGTTATAGGTTTTGCCGCGTGTGGTACATTGCCTTTGTGGATCATGGCGGAGCCTGGTTTAAAGCTAAGTTGTACAACTTTTGCGTTTACTTGGTCGTAAAAATCAAGTTCTGATCCGCTAAATTCTTCCCCAGGTAAGTTTAAATTAATATTTAATGTTACTGATGATGCATCGGTATGCGGACGAATAGACGCATCTGTACTTGGGTCGTAATAAATAGAAAAACCAAACGTTTGCGTATCGTAACCTATGATCTCAGGAAACAATAAACGTGAAATAGGGCGCATGTATGTATTTAATACTTGGTTATAAAATGCCTGAAAACTAGGAGCAGCTAAATAGCCCTCTGAGCGTTTGTCGAGCATGGCGCCGCGGCGATTTAATACAATACCGTACGGTGGACGCATAGGAATGTTAGCATTCCATACTTTTTCTAGGTAACCACGTAAAACTGCTAGGCGCTCAGGATCAAAAAATTGAAACTGATACACATCAGTCGCTACTTCTTCTAGTAGTGATTTTACTAAATGCTCTTTTGATGGATCTTGCCATGCAGCATTAACGGCTTCACGTAAGTTTTTATCTAGTAATGAATCGTCAAGGGTATAGGTGGTTGTATCTACTTCGGTTTCTTCCCACTCTTTCCAGGCTTGTGTAAGTAGTTGGTCGTTGTTGTACCAAAAATGCTGTACAGAGTGCTCACGATTTAACATGGCCTGTCTTGAAGGTAACGCTAGAGCACGAGCAAGTTGTAATTGGGTGGCAGACATAATGTGTAACTCCAGTTGTTGAATTAGGTTTTATCAATCTAGGAGTGCAATTTATTATATTTATAAAGTTAGATAAATAAGGTGTTTTAGGAAACAGTATCAAAATAATGTTTATAATTAGGGGCGGAATGAATAGAATTAGCTGTTAGCTGTTAGCTGTTAGCTGTTAGCTGTTAGCTGTAATGGGGATGGGTTTGTGTAAACCCATCAAGCGTTTAACTATAGATTTTTAATGTGTGACTCTATCGCCCCAAATTTCTTCTAGGCGGTTATCGCGTCCGCAGCGCCAGCGGTAGGTATTGTAGCGTATGGGGTTATTTTTATAATAATCCTGGTGGTAGCTTTCTTTACCTTTAATTGGGTAAAAAGTGCTGGCATTAAGGATTGGCGTGACCACTGTTTGATTTGGGAATTCTGCTATTACGGCTTGTTTAGTTTGCTCTGCTATTTTGCGCTCTTGCTCGTTAGCTACAAATATGGCGCTTAAATAACTTGGGCCTTTATCGCAAAATTGGCCTTTGGCATCAAAGGGATCAATATTTACCCAAAAATGATCAAGTATGCCTTTGTAGCTTACTACATCAGGGTCGTAAGTAATTTGTACTGCTTCGTAATGACCTTGATGGTTACCATTGTAGGTCGGGTTTTTAATTTTACCGCCGGTAAAACCCGATATAACATCTTTTACGCCTTTGAGCTTTTCAAAGTCGCTTTCCATACACCAAAAACATCCACCGGCTAAAACTGCTTTTTCGGTTTTGGCTGCATGTGAAAAGGTGCTAAACAAAATTGCGGCAGATGTTAATGCAAGCGTAAGTGATTTTTTCATATAATAATCTACCTCTAGTATGAGTTTAAATACATATTCTTAATAGTTAGACCCTTTAACTGTAAAACCTATTTCATTGTTTTTAGTAGGCTAACGTGAATAGCGGAAAAAGTAATATACGTAATGGTTTTTAATTACGGCCATACTTACATTGGGCAACCTCTGTAGCACAATGTTGTATTATTAGAGTGTGTTTATTAAAGTGAAAGCATTGAGATAAAAGTAGCAGGTGTTAAATGAACCAGTTAACCGAAAAATCGATAAGTTGCCCGTATTGCGGCGAAAGCATAGAAGTATTATTAGACGCGGCAGATATTGGCGAGCAATACATAGAAGACTGCCAAGTATGCTGTAAGCCTATTTCGTTTGTTGTTTTTGAAGATGAAGACGAGTTAAAAGTAAATGTATACAGTGAAGACGATACATTTTAATCCTTCGTTACTCTTTATATAGGTGGCTGCACAGTGGCAGCCACTTCCGTTTATACACGGGTGCTAGCTATTATTTTGCTCTCGGGCTAGTTGGTTTGGTAACAGCTCTTCTACTATTTCGCGTGCGGGGAGTGTATAACGTATGCCGTCAAACATTACCGAGGTAAACTCGTTTATATTAGTAATGCCTGTTAGGGTCCAGCCCTCACCACGTTTAGGGCAGTATACGGTTGTGGTAGGTTGAATTACTTTAAAATCGTCGCTCATTATTGCTCTCAATATTGGCTATAAAGATAATACTTGTGAATACGCTATGGTAAGTTAATAATGCTTAACCATAAAGCGCTATTTTAACTCCTGTATAAAATGTTTAAAACAACTCAGCTTGAACGCGTTACATTGCGTTTAATTACCCATAAGCATGCCCCGCAGTTATTTTCTATTTTGAATCACCCGCAAGTGAGCGAATTTAACGACTATCAAACCCCCTTAAGTAAATGCCAAATTAAGCAATTAATACAAGACGATATTACCGCCTATTACGAAGGCGAAGTGATAAGAGTGGCTATTGAACATAATATAAATGGCAAACTTATGGGCACCTGCGGGCTTTATAATTTATCGCTTTGTAAAAGTAGGGCGTTTATTGGGTTTGAGCTTGATCCTATGTATTGGGATAAGGGCATTATGTTTGAGGTAATAACTGGCTTTGTTAAAACACTTAAAGAGGCTATACCGCTTAGTTACTTAGCGGCGCAGGTAAGTGCACATAATGCGCGTTCGCATAACTTATTAGTTAAATTAGGCTTTAGTTTGGGTGAGCATTCTATTTGGTATAAACACGTTTAGGACTGCATTAGTAATGTATTAGTGCTGCATTTACATTATACACGTTAGTAAATTTCATCATAAGAGGAACAAATGCAATATAAAAAATAGCCAATTTGGCTTATAGTTAAGCGTAAGCAAATGAATTTGTTACCCGAGTTTTTAAAACGTGTTCGCTTAACAAGGATTTTATATGCTAGAAAAACTATCTCAAGATGCCCTCGTTATTTGGGCCACTATTGACCCAATAGGGACTATGGCGCTTTTTGCTGCGCTCACTTCTCATTTAACTGATCAACAACGTCGTAAAACTGCCTTTAAAACAGTGCTATATGCAGGTGCTGTGTTACTTGGCTCTATTTTAATAGGGCAGCTTATTTTAAATGCGATGGGTATACGGCTGGTATCGTTTCAGTTAGGGGGCGGGATAATTTTATTTTTGTTTGGCCTACAAATGATATTTGGTAATGATTCAAATAAAGCAAAACAAGACCCAGGGCACGATATTGCAGTGTTTCCGCTTGCTATACCTGCTACTGCCACACCAGGGGCTATTTTAGCCGTTATATTACTTACCGATAATCACATTCACCCAATTACAACCCAAATAGGCACAGCGTTAATTACACTGGCAGTGTTGGGTGTAACCTTAATTTTGTTGTTGCTGTCGGGCAAAATTATAAAGCTTATTGGTATTGGCGGGGCGTCTATTTTAACGCGTGTGATGGGGATGATACTGGCCGCTTTTTCTGTAGAGCTGATAATGACTGCACTTGAAGTTAAGCAGTGGGTAACGCTAGGGCCCTGATCAACCTTAAGGTTTGTTATAAAAAAGGCATGCACTGTATTTATATACAGTGCATGCCTTTTTGCTTATAATCGCTTTAATTAATACTTGTTTGCTAAGGCTAAAAAACTGACTTTACAACGCAATTAACTAAAGCAACAACCATTGCTGGTGGCTTTACAATAAAAGAACACATCATACTAAATTATCGTTAAGTGCTTAACTTAGCTAAGGAGTGAAGAAGAATAAAAGTAGCCAATAAATAGGGGATAATTGGCTACTTAATTTAATAATTTTACCGGTTATTGATTGCTACTTAGTGCGCTTTAGGTTTAACAAGAAGGGCAATAGCTACAACGGCGCTTAAAATACTGCATATTATAAATACGTTATGTTCACCCCCAGGTATGTATTCCATAAACGAGGTAAAAAACTGACCGGAGAACACAGCCATTGTGAAATACGATAAGTTACGTCCGCGTACATTTTCTGGGCTTAGCTCTACGGTCATGTGGTTTAAAAGCGGAATGCTAAAACCAAAGCCAATACCAATTAATAGCGCGCCTAATACTAATATCAATGTACTCGATTGTATAAAGCAAAGGTATGATAAACCAAAGGCAAAAAATGCGATTGCTAATACGTTTTTCTCACTAAGGCGTTTAGTTGCTTTAGGCATAAATCCCGCTGTAAATACCGCAATTAACGATATAAAAGCCAATAGTTGGCCTATTTCTGATTCATTAAAATTTAGTGCGTGCAAGGTAATAGGTAAAAGCACGGTAGATGTAAAAAATATTGTCATAGCTAGGGTTGATACTATATAAACCCCTTTAAGCGTTAATGCGTTTGAATGGCTCTTTTTTATTTGTTGAGTTTGCTCTGTGTTATGGGCGTTTAATTGCTGCTTACGGGGTACAAACATGAGCAACATAGCTAAAAATAGCCAAGCAATTAAATATAAAGCAAGGGGTAATCCCCAATACATTGACGCTAAAACACCGCCTAAAAATAAAAATATAACGCCACCTAGCTCTATCGCCATACCTTGTTTGGCAATCATATTCAGTCGGGCTTCGCCGCTGTACCACGTTGAAATTAATACGGTGCAACTTGCCATCACTATTGCTGTAATACCACCTAATGCAAAACGATTAATAAATACTAAGGTTGGGCCATGTAAAAAGTAAGCACATGCACCCACTAATCCGTATAAAAATAAACCTATTATAAGTAAAGGATATGCGCCGTACTTGTCTATTAATCTTCCGGCTAGTGGGGCAAACACCACCGCACCTAAAGAAGGTAAAGTAATTAATAATACGCTGTTGCTTTGTATGCCTAGGCCATCAGCAATGGTAACTAAACCCGGCGCTAATAGGGTGCCAACCATTATGGTTAAGCTGGCAATGCATAGTAGAGTAAAATTACCGGCGGTTTTGAGTGAACTCATTTTCTCTCCATTAATTTTCGGGTGAATTTGTAAGCATGTTTACAGGCATTATTAATACGCAGCGCACACAGCTTTTATAAAGTGTTATAACAAATAATAGCGATTGTTAACGCATTCAAACATTTAAATTTTTTCATCATTTAACGTTTAAAATAAAAAAGCCCAGCATATAGCTGGGCTTTGTGTGTTGTTATGGTGGGAAGTTAAAACTTGTATCTAAAACCAAATGCAATCCCGTCGTCTTCTGACGCTTCCATTTGTGATTGCTGGTCTTTGTCATCACTTTCAAAGTCGCTAAAATCTTTACGGGCTTCAGCGTAGGCAATGGTGTTTTCGTCAATTAAGTAATGAACACCAATCACAGCAAATTGACGTTTGAATACATCATTAGGATCGGTATTAAAGTTAGGTTGAATAACGTAATCGTCACCGGCATCTAAAATGTTATAAGCCACAAAAGGGCGCACATCGTTATCAAAACGGTACGACATAAATGTTTCTACACCAATAGAGTCTTTAATTAAGCGCCCTAGGTTATCGGTATCGTGGTTTTCGCTTTTATTTATGTTAGCGGCAACGTATAAACCTGGTTTTTCAATGCTGCCCCACATTACACCCGCACCAAAAATTAAGTCTTCAACAGTTTGTGTTGTGCCATCGCCATACGTTACATCAAATTCACCACGGTTTACGCCTGCTGTTAACGTTAGCATGTCGGTTGCGTTATAAGTTACAGAACCACCAAAGGTGTAGTTAAACTCTACTTCTTGAGCTGCGCTGTCGCCATCATTCCACAGGGCTTCACACGCTTCTTCAGAAATATCATCAACATCACAGGTATAAAATTCGCTGTTTTTAAGTTGCGCTTGAACTGCAAAGCTAAAGTCGTTGTAGCTATTACGGTATTGAATTAGTTTATCACCACGGCCAGTACCATTTACTGCACCGTCGTCTTTATTGTATGTGTAAACCCCCGCAGCATTACCATCCCATACAAAGCTGTTATTGGTGCCATAAACTACGTCGTACCACGCACCCCATTGTTTACCAATGGTAATTTGCCCGTACTTTTCGTGCGAAAGGCCAGCATAACCTAAACGGTTATATAAAAACTCATCTTGAATAGATTCAAAGCGGTTGTTGTAAATAATATCGCTACTACCAACAGGGTTTACACCCCATTCAACAAGCGCCAGTGCCGACCAGTCTTTTTTAAGTTGGCGAGTAAAGCCAAAGTTTATACGTGATGTACCATTTACCACTTCGGTTTGGTTTTGCGTATTAATAACGCGCACATCAAGGTAACCACCTACTTTAATAGTGTTCTTTTCATCCTTATAGAGCTCTACTGCTGAAGCAGCTGGCGCGACTACTATGCTTGTTCCTAATAGTAGGGTTACAAAGTTTTTAATCATTTGTGATGCCTTGTGTGTATTAACTTTAAAAAGTGACATTAAATTTAGAAGGCATGAAGACTAGCAAAGCCCTAATGGGCTCAAAAGTGAAAAATAATCAATGAAATTAACCCCAAAAATGAATAAATATTCACTGGAGGTTAATGGTGTTTTTTATCTGTTAAGGGATATGTTTTTTTTGATTAAAAACTACGTAATTAGTGCTGAAAGTAGCGAAAGTAAGTGGGTTTTAAAATGAGTTTTTTTCATGTTGGATAAAAATAAAACGCTAGTGCAAAAACTCTAAAAAGCATTTTATATCATAAATATATACCCAGTTATCTGTTTTTTAAAATGCTTTGCGATAAACAATCGACTTATTAAGTTAAACGGGTTTATTAATGAAAATTTAAACCCTGATATGGCGCACAAATCGCGCTATTATTTTTAGCTAAGCGCATTTTTTTAGTTGAATAAGCATTCACTGGCTTAATCGCGTTTTTAGGCACTATTTGTTAGGCATTAATTTACGCCTTTAATGAGTGGAATAGGGCATAGTTCATACGCTTTCAACCTTAAACTTTCATAGAAAAAAAGCTGTATTTAGTTTAAACTGCGCGCAATTTAAATACATCATGTCCCCTTGGAGGGTAGCGCTATTATTAGTACAGCTAACATCACCATGCAATTTGGTGCTAAACCGTTATTTGAAAACATATCTGCAAAGTTTGGCGAAGGAAACCGTTACGGTTTAATTGGTGCAAACGGCTGTGGTAAATCTACATTTATGAAAATCCTAAGTGGCGAACTAGAGCCCTCTGCAGGTAACGTAAGTACAGATCCAAATGAACGTGTGGCTAAACTAAACCAAGACCAGTTTGCTTACGAAGAATACTCTGTAATTGATACTGTAATCATGGGCCATAAAGAATTATGGGATATTAAACAAGAGCGCGATCGCATTTACTCATTACCAGAGATGAGTGAAGAAGACGGCATGAAAGTAGCCGATTTAGAAACTGAGTTTGCCGAAATGGACGGCTATTCAGCTGAGTCTAAAGCGGGTGAGCTTTTATTAGGGGTAGGTATTTCGACAGAGCAGCATTACGGCCCAATGTCTGAAATAGCACCCGGTTTTAAACTACGTGTGTTACTTGCGCAAGTACTGTTTTCTGACCCTGATATTATGCTACTAGATGAGCCAACCAATAACTTGGACATTTACACCATTAAATGGTTAGAAGATGTGCTTAATCAACGCGACTGCACCATGATCATCATCTCGCATGACCGTCACTTTTTAAACTCAGTATGTACGCACATGGCCGATATTGATTACGGCGAGCTTCGTATTTACCCAGGTAACTACGATGAGTACATGTTTGCAGCAACACAAGCACGTGAGCGCCTATTAAGTGAAAACGCGAAAAAGAAAAGTCAAATTGCTGAACTACAACAGTTTGTATCGCGCTTTTCTGCAAACGCGTCAAAGGCTAAACAAGCAACGTCACGTGCAAAACGTATTGATAAAATTCAGCTAGAAGAAGTAAAAGCCTCTTCTCGCCAATCGCCGTTTATTCGCTTTGAGCAAGAAAAACAGCTATTTCGTAATGCATTAGAAATGACCAACCTAAGCCAAGGTTTTGAAGACAATACGCTATTTTCAAATTTAGAAGGCTTAGTAGAAGTAGGCGAGCGCATTGCTATTATCGGTGAAAACGGTGTAGGTAAAACAACCTTACTTAATACGCTTGCTGGGCGTTTAGCACCTAAGTCGGGCGAGTTTAAGTGGTCTGAAAATGCCAATATTGGTTACTACGCGCAAGATCATGCTGACGAGTTTGAAAAAGACATGAACTTGTTTGAGTGGATGGAGCAATGGCAACAAGAAGGCGACGACGAGCAAGTGGTTCGTGGCTTTTTAGGACGCATGTTGTTTTCGCAAAACGATATTAAAAAGTCTGTAAAGGTTATTTCGGGTGGTGAACAAGGCCGTATGTTATTTGGTAAAATTATGATGCATAAACCAAATATACTGTTAATGGATGAGCCAACAAACCACATGGATATGGAGTCTATCGAGGCGTTAAACCTTGCACTAGAAGCCTACGAAGGCACATTATTGTTTGTATCGCACGATCGCCAGTTTGTATCATCGGTTGCTACCCGTATTTGGGAGATAAAAGACGGCCAGGTGATCGACTTTAGAGGCAACTACAGCGAATACCTAGCAAGCAAAGAAGTATAAGCACTTTGTAACTGCAACCCTTTAAAAGCCATGTTTAAACATGGCTTTTTTTGTTTTTGTGAGTCGCAATTAAACTTGGTTTGGGTATAATACCCGCCTAAAACCGGACATAAGTCCGCTATTTTTAAAATACATTACTGAGGAGTATTTATGACTGTTGGCATTATTATGGGTTCTAAATCAGATTGGCCAACCATGGAACACGCAGCGCTCATGCTCGAAAAATTTGGTATTGAGTACGAAACAAAAGTGGTCTCTGCGCACCGCACTCCTCAACTTCTTGCAGATTATGCAAATTCAGCCGCAGATCGTGGCATAAAAGTGATTATTGCTGGCGCCGGTGGTGCTGCGCATTTACCGGGTATGGCAGCGGCATTTACATCGCTTCCTGTGCTTGGTGTACCGGTTAAATCTAAAGCTTTAAACGGTGTAGATTCATTGTTATCTATTTGCCAAATGCCAAAAGGCGTAGCCGTGGGTACACTAGCAATTGGTGAGCCAGGCGCTGCTAACGCAGGTTTACTTGCTGCACAAATTTTAGGGTGCCAAAACCCAGAAATTTTTGCAAAAATTGAAGCATTTCGTAAAGAGCAAACCGAGACTATTTTAGCTAACCCTAATCCTGCAGAGTAAAAATGAAAATTTTAATTTTAGGTGCCGGCCAACTTGCGCGAATGATGAGCCTAGCAGGCGCCCCCCTTAATTTAAATGTGGTTGCGTACGACGTAGGCAGCCAAAAAATTATGCATCCGCTAACCGGTGAAATTTACACAACCACACTTGAGCAGGCAATTAGTGACGCTGATGCGATTACCGCAGAGTTTGAGCATATTCCCGATGATGTACTTACACTGTGCTGCAACAGTAATAAATTTTACCCAGGTAAAGCTGCCATTAAAACCGGTGGCGACCGCGCATTAGAAAAAGCGCTACTAGATAAAACAAACGTAGCGTGTGCGCCGTATCAACTAATCACAGAAAAAGCGCATTTAGAATTAGCGGTTAAAACCCTAGGTAAACCGCTGGTTATTAAAACGTGCCAAGCAGGGTACGATGGTAAAGGGCAGTGGCGTTTAAAATCAGATGACCAAATAGAGCAAATTTGGTCAGAAATGGCTGATTTTATTGCCTCTGGCACACAGGATGCGCCACACAGCATTATTGCTGAAAAAATGATCCCGTTTGACCGTGAAGTCTCTATTATTGGTGCACGCGATAAGCACGGTAATGTGGCCATTTACCCAATTACTGAAAACGAGCACACCAACGGCGTGCTTACTTTGTCGATTGCGGGTAAAAATAACACGCTGGTTGAGCAGCAGGCCCATAGTGCATTTACAAAAATTGCCAACGAGCTTAATTATGTTGGCGTACTTGCCATTGAGTTTTTTGATGTAAACGGCACTTTACTGGTTAACGAAATTGCGCCGCGAGTTCATAACTCAGGGCACTGGACACAGCAAGGCTGCCATTGTTCGCAGTTCGAAAACCACATGCGAGCTGTAGCGGGTTTACCGCTAGGTAATACAGAGCTTAAGCATATTACCGCTATGGTTAATGTGCTGGGCCAAGGATGTATTCCTACCGAGGTTTTAACAGTCAGTGATGTAACCAGCCACTGGTACGGAAAAACGGCTAAACCTGGGCGTAAAATGGGGCATATTAATGTATCTGCAGATAACATTAATAAACTTGCCGATAAGCTTGGGCAACTTACCGATTACTTACCTGAGCAAGAGTACCCCGGCATTTTAAAAGCTGCTACTGCACTTATGCTTAGTGAGTAAAGGCTGCAATTAACTAATTAAATACCGGCTTAAGCCGGTATTTTTTTGTCATAAAAATAGGTATTAATTGTGTAATACTGGTAAAGTCTATTTTTTAATTTTTTGAAGTAAAAAAATGAAACTAAACATACTTTATGGCGCATTAGCCATTGCCGCTTCATTTAGTTTAAATGCTACAGCCAGCCAGAGCCTTCGTATTGCCACCTTTAATGTGAGTATGGATGCAACTAATCACACGCCAAAAGGCGAGCAAGTAAACCCCGATGCGCTAGTTAATGCACTAAAATCAAACCACCAGCAAATAAAAAATATAGCCGAAATAATTCAGCGTGTTCGCCCTGACATTATTTTATTAAACGAGTTTGACTACGTACCCAAAGCGCAAGGTATAGATTATTTTAAACGCCAGTTTTTAAATGTAAGCCAAAATAAACAAGCCCCCATTGATTACCCATACAGTTTTATTGCCCCTGTAAATACAGGCCTTGCTACTGAGTTTGACCTTGATAACAACGGTAAAAAAACCGCTGTAATGGGCGATGCGCAAGGTTTTGGTTTTTTTGAAGGCCATTACGCAATGGCTATTTTATCTAAATACCCCATTAACCTTGAGAAACTGCGCACTCTTCAAACGTTTAAATATAAAGATATGCCTAATGCGCAAATGCCAGTAGACCCAAAAACAAAAGAGAATTGGTATAACACGCAAGAATGGCAGGCGCTTAGGCTTAGCTCTAAATCGTTTTGGGATGTACCTGTTGTAGTAAACAATAAAACGGTGCATGTGCTTGCCTCGCACCCAACCCCGCCGGTGTTTGATGGCGACGAAGACAGAAACGGCAAACGTAATCATGACGAAGTTAGGTTAATTGCCGATTATGTTGCTAATAAAGCCTATATTTACGACGATAACGGCCAAAAAGGCGGATTAAAAGCAAACTCTCGGTTTGTTATTTTAGGTGACTTAAACGCCGCGCCTGAAGGGGATAAAGCACGGGTTGAAACCACCAATCAAATTTTAAATAACCCACTTATAAATTCGCAATTTATACCGCAAAGCGCCGGTGCTAAAGAGCAATACCCGCAGTCATACGCAAAGCACTTTACCGCTAACTGGCAAGCGCGTGTAGATTATGTTTTACCATCTACCTATGGGTTTAAAATACACGATGGCGGGGTGTTTTGGCCTACTAAAAACAGCGAGCAATATAGATTAATAAAAGATAGAAACGCATCGAGCGATCACCGATTGGTGTGGCTCGATTTGCTAATAGAGTAAACTCATCTTTACCGTGAAAATGTGTTATTTATCTTAAAAAATTGCAATAACTCAAGTGCTTCTGCTTAAATACGGCTCAATTATAATAACCGTATAGAAGCACTATGATTTTTAACCTATCGTCATCAAAAACATTAGTAGCGCTTGCTGTAACCTCTAGCATTATGCTTGCAGGTTGTAGTGCTACCGCTAATACCTCTTCATCACAGCAAAGCGCTTTACCAGCAACTCCCGTTGCTGCGGTTGTAAACACACCTGCTGATACTGGCTCGCAAAATATTACGCTAGAACAAGCCATGGCAAATCCTGATTGGATAGGCAACCAGCCTAAAAATGCGTACTGGGCAAGTGATTCAGCCACCATTATTTATGCTCAAAAGCAGCAAGGCAGTAACCTAAACGATATTTATAGCCAGCCAATTAACAGCAAAAAAGCGATGCAAGTATCACTTGATAAACTGCATACTGTAGGTGCTTCTAAAGCGGTTTATTCACAAGATAGAACACTTCAAGCTTATACGTTTAAAGGCAATGTATTTGTTAAAAACCTAACAACGGGTGAACTTAAACAAATAACAGCCACCTCAGCTAATGAGTCTAAACCACAGTTTTTAAACAATGGCGATTTAGTTTACCGCCAAGGTAATGTGTTTTTTAAAGTTGATTTAAAAACTGGGCTAAGTACAGAGCTTGCTAACTTAAAATTAGCCGATGAGCCAAAAGGCTTACAAGAGCCAACTAGTTACATAGCAAAAGAGCAGCATAAACTGATTGAGTTTGTGGCGCTGCAACATAAAAACAAACAGGATACACAAACACGCAATGAGCAAATAAACGCGCAAAATAGCTCCATTGCTAACACCGCTTTTTATTTAGGTGATGGCAATGTAATTAAAGAAGCGCAACTATCGCCAAACGGTGATGCTTTAATTGTTGTGCTGCAAAAGCAGCAATCGTGGCGTGATAAAGGCGATATTATGCCTAACTACATCACCGATGATGCCACTATTGAGCCTAAAAAAGTGCGCCGTCGTGTGGCTGATGCAAAAGAGCAAACATCATCTGTGATACACATTAACCTTGTAGATAAAACACAAACGCCACTGAGCTTTGATACGCTACCGGGCTTTGATGAAGATGTTTTAGCCGAGGTTAAAAAAGAAAACTACGCGCGTGATGGTAAAACGTATAAATCTAAAAAAGCGCCACGCGGTATTAACTTAATTACTAATTGGGGTTTAAACCAAGCCCCCATAGTGTGGAACGATGACGGCACGCAAGTTGCCATTATGCTAGAGGCGTGGGATAACAAAGACCGCTGGATAGCCACAATCGACTTTGATAAAAACGAGCTTGTGTCGCAGCACCGCCTGCATGATGATGCTTGGATAGCTTACGCGTTTAACAATTTTGGCTGGTTACATAATTCAAACACCCTGTATTACTTATCAGAAGAGTCGGGCTATAGTCAGCTTTACAAAAAACCGCTTAACGGCAAAGCAACCGCTTTAACTAGTGGCCAGTTTGAAGTATCGGACATTACGTTAACTCATGATAATAGCGCTATTTATTACAAAGCAAACGTAGAGCTCCCAGGCCTTTACGAAATTTACCGTGTTAATCCACAAACAGGTAAAAACGAGCAAGTAACTGACCTTAACGGTATGACCGACTACACGTTAAGCCCAGACGAAAGTAAATTACTGCTTAAGCACTCTAAAATAACAATGCCAACAGAGCTTTTTGTTGCCGATGCTAAAGCAAACACCACAGCGACACAGCTCACCCATACGGTGTCGGATGAATTTTTAGCTAAAAAGCTCACCGCACCTAAAATTGTTGCTGTACCATCTAGCCACACAGAGCAACCTATTTATGCCAAGGTGTATTACCCAAGTGACTATGTAGAAGGTGAAACAGGCAAAACCCGTAAAGCGGTTATTTTTAACCACGGAGCAGGGTACTTACAAAACTCACACATGGGTTGGTCTGTGTATTTTCGTGAGTTTATGTTTCATTCATTACTTGCCGATGAAGGTTACATAGTGATGGACATGGATTACCGCGCTTCTAAAGGTTATGGCCGCGATTGGCGTACTGCGATTTATCGCCAAATGGGTACACCTGAAACGCAAGATTTAGCAGATGGCGTTAAATGGATGGCGCAAAACGCAAATGTTGATACCAACGCAGTAGGCACATACGGTGGCTCATACGGCGGGTTTATGACCTTTATGGCGCTTTTTACTGCCCCTGAGCTATTTCAATCGGGGGCAGCACTTCGTCCAGTAACCGATTGGGCGCATTACAATACCGCTTACACGGCTAATATTTTAAATCACCCAGATGTAGATCCCATTGCGTATGAGCGCAGCTCGCCAATTTATTACGCAGAGGGCTTAAACAAGCGCTTATTAATTAACGCACCTATGGTTGACGATAACGTGTTTTTTCAAGACTCAGTACGTTTAGTACAGCGATTAATTGAACTTGAAAAGCAAAACTTTGAAACGGCTATCTTCCCGGTAGAGCCGCATGGCTTTGTACAGCCATCAAGCTGGTTAGATGAATACCGCCGTATTCATAAATTATTTAAAGAAACACTTTAATCTTAAATTTTTAAATTAGAGTATAAAAACAAAAACGCCGCGTTAACTAACGCGGCG
This sequence comes from Pseudoalteromonas sp. Angola-30, assembly GCF_028599215.1. Lineage (NCBI taxonomy): Bacteria > Pseudomonadati > Pseudomonadota > Gammaproteobacteria > Alteromonadales > Pseudoalteromonadaceae > Pseudoalteromonas > Pseudoalteromonas sp. Angola-30. The sequence goes on along the minus strand of NZ_JAQREI010000019.1, from coordinate 58,913 downwards.
TTTTTATTAATATTTAAAAGCTTAATCGCTATTTTTTAAGTATTTAATTGCTAAAGGGATGGCAAGTAATGTGCCGCCCACTGCGCCAATTAAGTGCGCATCAATGGCAACGGTTGAATCAATTAATTGGCCAATACTGGCATCGGGGCCGTTTACTTGCTCCATTATTATTTTTATCCACACACCTATAAATAATAAATAACCCGATTTAAGCGATAGGGTAATGTCTTTTACCGCTCCCCAAATAATGACACCATGCAATAGGGCGCTTAACCCCGTGTATATAGATATAGCAGGGCAAAACCATAATACGCCGAGCCCACACCACAGTGCTAAAAAACACACATTAAAGGCATAACGCGCAGGCGACGTGTATTCGCCATGCAGCAACCAAATTAAAAATATGCCTAATGCGTTTAATCCTAAATGCGCCCAGTTAGCATGTACGAATTGACTGGTAAACACTCGCCAAACTTCGCCGTTTTCAATGAGCGCTCGGTTAAATTCAAGTAAATTATTTAAATCAAATGCAGCAAAAACAATACTAAAAAGCATCAAAAATAATGGCGGAAGTAAATAACGAGGTTGTAGCGGTAAATTAAGCATTTTATTATGTTTTTTTAGTCAAAATTTTTGCATATTGTGCCCGTTTAACTTTAAGATGCCAAATACAACTACGTAATTAAGTGTTTTTAGTATTTTTATGCATTTTAAACTTAAGTCATTATTTACTATTGGTTTGTTTGCAGTAACGCTGCCAACAATAGCAAAAGAACCTGCAAAATTAGAAATTCGCGAGCCAGAAGCCACCACCTCAATTGTACAAAAACAATTAGTAACTGGTGATCAATACATGGTGGCCGCGGCCAACCCGTATGCCTCACAAGCTGGACAACAGATTTTAGCTAAAGGCGGAAGCGCGGTAGATGCGGCAATTGCAACGCAATTAGTACTTACCTTAGTTGAGCCACAATCATCGGGCATTGGTGGTGGTACATTTATGATGTACTACAACAAAGCCGATAACCTACTTACAAGCTTTGATGGCCGTGAAACCGCGCCACAAAATGCTGACGAAAATCTGTTTTTAGATAAACACGGTAAAGCCGTTAAGTGGATTGAAGCAGTTGTTGGCGGTCGCTCTGTGGGTGTGCCAGGTATTTTGCATGCCTTTGCAAGTGCACATCAACAATACGGTAAACTTGCGTGGAGCGAGTTATTTAAACCCGCTATTAAACTTGCCGAGCAGGGCTTTGAAGTGTCGCCTCGTTTACACGGTTTATTGGCACGCCAATTAAACCCAGGTGTAATGAGTATGCCGGTGATTAACGAGTACTTTTACCCTAATGGCGAATTAATTAAAGCCGGTACGATTAAAAAAAATCAGCCCTTAGCTAATTTATACAAAGACATTGCTAAACAAGGCATTGATGCATTTTATAAAGGCGATAACGCTAAGCAAATGGTAAACGCAGTGCAAAATTCAAAAATTGCACCGGGTACATTAAGCGAATCAGACCTGGCTAATTACAAAAGTAAGCAACGCGACGCAGTATGTATTAAATACCGTGCTTATAATGTGTGCTCTATGGCCCCACCGAGCAGTGGTGGTGTAGCGGTATTACAAATTTTGGGCTTGCTTGAACACAAAGACATGAGCGCGCTTAAACCTAATAGCGAAGAGGCAATTCATTACTTTAGCCAAGCCTCACGCATAGCATTTGCTGATCGTAATATGTACATGGGCGACCCAGATTTTACACAAGTGCCTACCAAAGAGCTGTTAAATAAAAAGTACATTGCATCGCGCGCCACGCTTATTACTGAGCAAGACACAAAAGCAGTAGCAGGTAATCCGGTAGGCTACTTAAGCTACGCAAAAGATGATTCTTTTGAACTGCCATCAACATCGCATGTATCCATTGTAGATAGCTTTGGTAATGCCGTATCAATGACCAGTTCAATTGAAATGGCATTTGGCTCAACTGTGATGGTTAATGGCTTTATTTTAAATAACCAATTAACCGATTTTGCGCTTTCGCCACGCATTGACGGCAAATTAGTAGCTAACCGCGTTGAGGCGGGCAAACGCCCACGCAGCTCTATGTCGCCGGTAATGGTGTTTAACAACGACGGCAGCTTACGCTTAGTGGTTGGCTCGCCAGGTGGCAGCCGTATCATTGATTACGTAGCGCAAGTGGTTATTGGTGTACTGGATTGGAACTTATCGGCGCAAGAGGCGATTAACCTGCCAAGAACCACCAATCGTAACGATTACACGAGCCTTGAAAAAGGCACTGCGCTTGAAGCCATAGCCCCACAATTAACTAAACGCGGCCATGCGGTGCGCGTACTTGATTTAAACTCTGGCTTACATGCCGTAGAGGTTAAAAACAATAAATTGTATGGCGGTGCCGATCCGCGCCGTGAAGGGGTTGCTTTGTCGGATTTAACTGACAAAAACGCCACTATCAAATTTTAATTTATGTATAATAGCCATGCAGGCAGTGAAGCCTGCATGTGTTTTCTCTCAATGGTCTGACAAGCTTAATTGTCATTGCAATTTAACCTTTTACAATGATAATGGCAGATCATAACTTAAGACTCCGTTAAAGCCTGGAAATATGACAACTAATACTGATCCTAACTACCTTTATATTCCTTACTCTGGCCCTGGCCTAATTGAAACTCCGCTTTTAAACAAAGGCAGCGCGTTTAGTAAAAAAGAACGCGAAAACTTTAACCTTGCGGGTTTGCTTCCTCCACGTTTTGAAACAATTGAAGAGCAGGTTGAGCGTTGTTATCAGCAGTATTCAAGCTTTAACGATAACTTAAACAAGCATATTTACTTGCGTGCCATTCAAGATAACAACGAAACACTTTACTACCGTTTAGTGCGTGATCATCTTGAAGAAATGATGCCAATTATTTACACGCCAACGGTTGGTGATGCCTGTGAAAAATTCTCAGATATTTACCGCAGTGCACGTGGCTTATTTATTTCTTACGAAGATCGCTATCAAATTGACGACATTCTACGTAACGCCACCAAAGGCAAAGTAAAAGTAATTGTAGTTACCGATGGCGAACGTATTTTAGGCCTAGGCGATCAGGGTATTGGTGGCATGGGTATTCCTATTGGTAAGTTATCACTTTACACAGCGTGTGGTGGCATTAGCCCAGCGTACACATTACCTGTAATGCTTGATGTAGGTACTAACAACGAAAAACTTCTTAATGATCCTATGTACATGGGCGCGCGTCATAAGCGTATTGCGCAAGATGAGTACGATGAGTTTTTAGACTTGTTCATTAAAGCGGTTAAACGTCGCTGGCCAAATGTATTACTGCAGTTTGAAGATTTTGCACAGCCAAATGCTATGCCATTACTTAAACGCTACCGTAACGAAATTTGTAGCTTTAACGATGACATTCAAGGTACTGCAGCAGTAACTGTAGGCTCTTTATTAGCTGCGTGTCGTGTTAAAGGCTCAACCCTTAGCGAGCAAAAAGTGGTATTTGTTGGCGCAGGCTCAGCCGGTTGTGGTATTGCTGAGCAAATTATTAGCCAAATGGTGTTTGAAGGTATTAGCGAAGCACAAGCGCGCAGCCAAGTATTTATGGTTGACCGTTTTGGCCTACTCACTGAAGGCATGGAAGGCTTACGCGATTTCCAACAAGCACTAGCGCAACCACAAGCTGCATTAAGCGACTGGACTTACAGCGGCGAATACGCTTCATTATTAGATGTAATGCACTGTGCAGCACCTGATATTTTAATTGGTGTATCGGGTCAACCGGGTTTATTTACCGAGCAAGTTATCCGCGCTATGCACTCAGGCTGTGAGCAGCCGATTATTTTCCCATTAAGTAATCCATCTAAGCAGGTTGAAGCACACCCAGCTGATGTTATTAAATGGACTGAAGGTAAAGCACTTGTAGCAACGGGTAGCCCATTTGAGCCAGTAGAGTTTAATGGTGAAGTGTTCCCAATTCCACAGTGTAACAACAGTTATATTTTCCCAGGTATTGGCCTAGGTGTAATTGCAGCAAAAGCAACACGCATTACCGATGCAATGCTGAGTATGTCGAGCGAAATGCTTGCTGAGTCATCACCACGTGCAAATACCGGTAAAGGCAGCTTATTACCTGCACTGACTGAAATTGAAACGTTAAGTAAGCGTATTGCATTTGCAGTGGCTAAAAAAGCAATTGAAGAGGGCGTAGCTCTTGAGATTAGCGACGATGCACTGTGGGCTGCTATTGATAGAAATTACTGGTTACCTAAATACCGTAACTACAAACGTTGTAGCATTTAATTACGCTAAGTAACGTAAAGTAAATAAGGCTGTACGTTGCGTTACAGCCAGTTACAAAAAACAGGCAATTGCCTGTTTTTTTGTGCTTGTTCATTTATTGTTAACCACGTAGGCTCTTTAATGGTGACAACAAAAATACAATGGATAATGCAATGAAAACACACATTCTTTTATTAAGTAGCGCAATTGCCTTAAGTACCTTAAGTGTTGATGCGCATGCAAACTCAACACCTAACGCTCCTCATATTTATGTTAAAGGTGAAGCAACCGTAACCACTATGCCTGATTACGTACAATTAAGCGTAGGCATTGTAGAAATAGATAAAGACCTAATTGATGCTAAAAACAAGGCCGATAAAACCATGGCCAAAGCGATCAAATTAGTAAAAGAGCTTGGCATTAAAGACGGTAATATTAATGCAGGGCATATTTCTATAAATCGCGAAAGCCAATACAACAGAAGCTCTGGCGAGCAAGAGTTTAAAGGCTTTAGAGTGTCGCGCACGTTAAGCGTTAAACTCTCGCAAATCGAAAAATACCCTCAGCTGTTACAAAACCTGGTAAATAACGGCATTAACCAAATAAACCAAACTCAATTTTTAGCGAGTAACTATGAAGAGCTGCACAAACAGGCGCAAAAACTGGCCATTCAAGATGCCCGTAAAGCCGCCAAAGAATTAAGTGCCGATTACGGCGTTGAGCTTAAAGGGTTATATACGGCGTCGCTAAGCCCAATGAACGTACCTGCTCAGCCTTATGCTCGCTCAGAAAAAACCATGATGGTGGCAGATAGCGCACCCGGTAACTTTGTTCCTGATGCGTATCATGCTGGAGAAATTAAAGTAACAGCGTCTAGCTATGCGGTTTACTTTATTGACTAGTATGTTGGCAGGTAAAACGAGCCACTAGTTTATCCCCTTGTGGCTTGCTAATGCGGGCAATCGCGTTAAGCATGTTGGTAATTTCTTGTCTGTCGTATTCGTTACTTACATGCTCGTTTATGTCATCTACAATGGCATTTAAGTAATTAAATAGGCTGTTTCGGGCTGCATCATTGCCATGCGCCACAAACAATATATTTTTAAATGCCTCTAAAACGTTCGTCATTACATACGCATCGCCTTTTGCGTAATTACGCAGTGGGGTAAAGTTATCGTGCAGTAACTCATCAAAACTGGTTTCGTGTATAAAGAGTAACGGGGCGTTGTCGCTGTGTTTAAACGAATAGTTTGTATCGTTAAGCGACAGGCGCTCAATTAATAAAATACTCAGCATATCTATCGATTTAACCGCAGTACCAGGGTCATTAATACCTGGGCTCATTGCTTTAACGGCAATTTCTGAAATTTGCGTTAATCCATAACGGTAATGATCGCTAATGTACTCTTCTATATAAAAAATAAAGCAGTCTAAAATTTTAGCGATAAGTTCTTCGTTGTTAGAAATGTCTTTATCGCATTTTAAAAACGGATAGCCTTTAACGGTAAAGTAACCTTGGTTTACCGAGATATACACCCGAATATTTTCCTCGGCTAATATGGCGCATAACTTATCTGTATGCACCCCTTTGTAATAACCCTCGGTGGTGCTATTAACTGAGTGCCACTGTGTAAAATCAGGAAAGTCAGTGAACGGTTTTTCTGATTGCCTATCGACAATGGCTTTAATTTCGCGTTTAGTTTGGCTAAATAAACCGTTAAGTACATTATCTACTTGAATAGCTTTAGATATTGAATGAATAAAAAATACAAACAAGCCAAGTGATACTAAACCAAACACCAATGACAGCAGCACCCCAAGCGATGGAATAGCGGTATCGCCACCTTCAAGCTTATTAATGTTAATGAGCATAATAATTGAGTAAATTATGCTGCCTAAATAAAAGCCCAATACCATTTGATGTGACTTACGGGTAATAAGCCCAGGTACAACCCGCGGAGATAAACTGGCGCTGGCCGAATTTAAAACCACCATCACCATAGAAAAACTAAACACCGTAAGCGATATAATACTGCCTGCTAGCGTGCTTAAAATGGTGCGGGCATTTTCGGCGCTATCTACCAGCACAACAGATATAAACGCCTTGAGCTGCTCTACAGGTGCTATGTATTCAAGCGACATGGTAATTACAGCAAAAAGTAAAAAACCAACCGAAAGTACAGAAGGGTAAAAGCCAATGCTGTTGATCATTTCACGATAGCGGTCGGCTACTTTGCGAGGGACAAACATAAATTCCTTTCATTGCGTTATAAAATTCAACTAATACACACTGTAGCATAGTTACTAAGTAAACTTATGATTGTGCAAAACTATGTTATTATTGCCAAAAATAAAACTGGACAACACCGTGATAGTTTCTACGTATGCTGCGCTTTTAGCGTTTTATTATATTTACTTAAGTTTTAATGTGATCAAAGTGCGCCGCAGCGAACAAGTGTCGCTTGGCGATAACGGCAACCCTAAATTACAACGTGCTGTGCGTGCCCATGCTAATTTTATGGAATACGTACCCTTTGCGATTATTTTGCTTTTTTTAGCCGAATACCAAGGCCTTGCCAGCCATTATTGTAATATTTTAGGTGGCGCATTATTAATAGGGCGCGTTTTTCACAATTTAGGCATTGTTGAAAACAACCTTAAGTATCGCCAAATTGGTACCATTGCCACCTTTTTAGTGATGGTTATTAGTGCCTTTTTGTTGCTTGTAACACGCAATAGTTAGTAATAGCTGTTATGAGTAAAATATTTATAATAGGGCTTCCGCGTACAGGCACCACCAGTGTATGCCACGCTTTTTTAGAGTTTGGCATTGCCACGGCGCACACTGCGTACACCTCGTATTGTTTTGAAAACGCCACAGCCATAGCCGATACCCCTGTGTTTAATGACTACCGAGCATTAGATAGCCATTACCCCGGCGCTAAATTTATATATTTAGCGCGCGAAAAAACACCCTGGGTTGCCTCAATTAGGCAGTTGCTGCTGCGAATGCATACTAATTTAACGCGCCCAGACGGTGGTTTTAATATTCATATAAAGCGCTGTTACTTAACGACCTTTACTGACTTATCGATTGATAATATTAACCAAGATGATTATTTAACAAAGTGCTACAACACACATTTAGCAAACGCGCGTGAGTATTTTAAGCACCGCAGTAACGACTACTTAGAAATTGATATAGCAAAGCCACAAAGTTTTGCCGAGCTTACTGCGTTTTTGGGCATTAAAAGCGAGCGTACCGACTTTGAAAAAATGAACATAGGCGGCAAAGTGACCGCATGGAACGATATTAAACACCCGTTAAAAATTGACTCAACAGCAAAAGGGCGCATAGATAAGCATTTACCTTATATGTGTTAATTTTGCCCTGCGCTGCAAGATTTTTACTATTAAATACGCTAAAATCCCCGCATTATTTTTTAAGTAGTACAAAAAATGTTTGAATTAAAATACAACACCCCCTTTGAATGGACCGAAGCGGTTTTAGCCGACTTTAATACGTTTTTACAAGACCACGCTGCTGCTGAGAAAAAGGCATCGGGCATGGCTATTTCTATGCTGTCTCATTACCCAGACAAACGTAAACTGGTAAAAGCCATGACCGATTTAGCGCTTGAGGAGTTAATACACTTTAAACAAGTGCTTAAACTGCTTATTGAACGCGATACTAATTTAGGTGATGACAAAAAAGATCCATACATAAAACAAATACGCGCTTTATTTAGACATGGCCGTGATGGATTTTTAATGGATAGATTACTGGTTGGCGGCGTTATTGAAGCCCGCGGCCACGAGCGTTTTTCATTGGTTGCCCAAGCATTACCAGAGGGTAAAGAAAAAGACTTTTATGTGGCGATTGCTAAATCAGAAGAAAAACATAAAAACTTATTTGTAGAGTTAGCGTACGAATACTTTGATAAAGAAGAAGTTGATGTCCGTCTAGAAGAGCTACTAGTCGCTGAAGCTGAAATTTGTAAAAGCATTCCTTTTACTGCCGCACTGCATTAATACTTTTGGCACAAAGCACTGCTTTGTGCCTTCTCTCCTAACTTCATTTGCATTTTGCAAATCAAAATACTAAAGCCGCCTGTGCTTATATCTCCAATCATTTTAATTTATTGAATTTAAAGCTAAATATTTGCTGGCCTTAAACTTGCTCTGTTAATTCAACGCATACTTGAGGACGCGCATATGTTTAAAGCCATTATTTTTGTAATACTTTTTTTACCGTGCTGTGTATACGCCAAGCAAAGCAGTTTAAATTACATAGAAAACGCCAATGGCGATAGAGTAAAAAAAGTATCTCACTTAGTTAAGTGGACTCATACTCGCTTTGTATTTAACCGCGATATAGCACGTGTTGCGCTAGGCCACGAAACCACACTCGATGTAAACGTAGTAAACGGACGCGAGCTGTTAATTTTAGCTAAAAAGTTGGGCCGCACCTCTATGATGGTATGGTATGACGACAACACATCAGAAACATTTTTACTGGGCGTGACCGAAGACTACAGTGTACTTGAAAATGCCCTTAACGATATTCATCCTAACTTAGCGCTCACCATCGCACCTGATAGACACGCGGTAGTTCTACGTGGCGAAGTACCTACGCTTAATTATCGCCATGCAGCCCACGAAGCGGCAAAAAACTATTTATATGCAAGTAGCTCGCAATCGGCGCAACCTGTTATTACCTCTGCGCCTAACCAAGGAATGTTTAATTCTTTAGCGCAGCGCTTACAGGGCATGGGTAATTTAAACAATGGCTTAGCACAAAGCTCAAGTAAAGTTGCGATTATTAACCTTATTAAAGTTACGCAAGCGCCAAAGCCTAAGGAGGCGCGCATAGCGCAGGTGTTAAAATCGATGGGGGCTGACAAAGTAACTGTAAAACGTATTTCGGTTGATGAGTTGTCAAACGATGATAACGATGTGTTTATGCTCAGCGGCACAGTTAAAAATCAAATTGAACTGGTGCGTTTGTTAAATACCATCAATAAATTATTTGAACCAGAGCAAGCAAGCCAAGCACCCACTTCGGCACTAGATCCAAACGGGCTTATCAGTAGTGCAACGCAAAACGAAACAAGCGCTATTGAAGTACTCGCAAATGAGTCTGGCGGGTTATTAAATGGCGATTCAGGCCTGACTTTAAGCAATGTAAATTCAAACGTAGCGCGGGCAACTTTGCTTTCGGTGGCTAAAGGTAAAGTGCTCTCAAGCATTGAAGTAGAAGACTTACCTCAAGTGAGGGTGTCGGTGCAGCTTTATGAAGTTAATCAGCGCCGCTTAAAGCAATGGCGTCCAGATATTAGTGTGCTTTCGAATGGGTATAACAACGAGCAAGGTTTATTTGGCCTAGAAGGCATGAATGCCCGTGAGTCTGGCTCAGCATCAATAGAAAACGCACTGCAATTAATTGGCGGACAATTAACAAATAACTTGCAGTTATCAACCTCGCAATTTGCCATTGATATGTTGTTTTCTTTGCTAGAGCAAGAGGGAATTTCAAGAACGCTTTCGCGACCTACACTTACCGTACTTGCAGGCGAAAGCGCGGTATTTAAAGTAGGCGGCGAAGTGCCAGTACCTACAAGCTACAGCCCATCTGGCGTTACCAGCGGGCAACAAGGTAATAGCGGTTCAGTATTTAGCGGTACTGAGTTTAAATCGTTCGGCGTTGAGCTTAATGTTCGTGCTTTAGTGGATGACAAAGACCGCATAACCCTTGATTTAAATCCGGTTATTTCATTGCCAGACACCACACTCACAGCAGAAATAGCGCAAAGCACCGGCAGTAGTTTAAACAGCAGTGCATTTAATACGCGCAGCATGCAAACTTCTACCCGTTTACAAGACGGGCAACCTTTAATTATTGGTGGCTTAATTAGTACAGATAACAACGCCAGTCACGACTTTGTACCCGATGCAAACGGCGAGAGCCTGTTTGGTAAATTAAGCGAAACAACCAGTAAAAGCGAAAACAACCGTGAGTTGATTATTGTGGTTACCCCTAATTTAGTCCGCGAGCCGGTTAATAATTTACGCGTATGGCAAACAGTTGATTTAGATAGCCAAATGGCCAGTTTTATACAGGAGCAAGGGTTATGAGAATAATATATATCGTTATTTTACTGAGTATATCGGGCTGCGCACATATAGATTATGCGCCCAGTGTAAACCCACATACTGCACTAAGTGAAATTGTTACTAAGTATGCACTAAACAGCAGTGATTTAACTTGTGAAGGGGTAAGCGCGGTTAATTGTTTAGCCTTAGTGCATGAGCTTAATCAGTTAATGCTTGAGCACCCAAACAATAAGGTTATTTTATCTGTATCAGCTTATGCGCTGTATAAAAGCGAACGAGCTAATCAGGCGCAATCGGTAATAAACAAGCTTCTTAATTTACCTAATCCGCCTTTAAATGCGCTATCTTTAGGTATTAACTTGGCTATTGAGCAAGGCAATTTAGCCAAAGCAAAACAAATTGCCCAGTACGCTATTGATGAATTTGGTACTGAGGCTTCACCGTATTTACAAATGGCGTCTATTTATTATGCGCAAGGGCATTATGTTATCGCAGCTAATTATTTAGAGCTTGCCTATAAATTTGGCACGCATAAAAGCCATTATTACTATCACAAAGGGCTAATAGCTGAGGCGACACCTGATAACGCATTGGCGTGTCATTATTATAATGAGGCAATAGGTTTTGATGCGCAGCACAGCCAAGCCACAGCACGCTACGCGAAGCTTTCGGTACTTGGTAATTGTAAAAGTTAAGGCCGCAAGGCCTTTTTATTTTATAAAACTGCGCACTCCTTAGTTAAACCCGCTCATAAAAAGTATAAGCAACGTACCTACCTAAACAATTAAAATATCCTTACTCGTCGTTGTTTAAACCTATCTCGCTTTGTGAATAATCCCAACTAATTGCTCGTCTCTCTTACTTTTAAAAGCTTGCCATAAATGAGTTAACACCTTGCCTTTTAATTAATCTCTGCTTGCGTTTTAACGCACTTTAATAATGATTTGCAAAATGCGAATCATAACAAGGATAAGCAAAGCATATTTTAAAAAATAAAAGTAACTAACTGATTTTTATGTACTTAATAAATGGCACGGTCCTCGCTATATATAAAGTGGGCATAAGCTCTAACACATTTAAGGTGATCATTATGAAAACTATGAAAAGCAACTTAAACGGTAAAAAACAACAAGGCTTTGTACTTACTTCTGAGCTAATTATTCTTTCAACTTCTATGGTGGCAGCGCTGGTAATTGGTTTATCAACCTTACGAGACTCTGTAACCAGCGAGCTTGAAGATGTAGCAGAAGCAATTGGCTCGTTAGATCAAAGCTATGTATTTGATGGCATGATCAACGCCGAAGGCACTGCAGAAATTTCAGGCTCTGGCTTTGTTGATGCAGTAGATGTTTACGCAGGCGATGGTAGCTCGTTTACTTTTGTTGCCTCTGACTTTAGTGAAAGTGCTGCACTTATTAATGCAACCCCAAGTGGCGATGCTGCAACACGTACAGCAGCAGGTGGTTCACAAGGTAATTAAAATTATAACTACCTAAATCACACTGCCACAACCGTGTGGCAGTGAAATTTGTCAGGAGGAAATTATGAAAAGTAAAAATAATAAAGGGGCGACTACCGCTGCACTCACCTTACTTATCACCTCTGGCATGTTGGCCTCAGCGCTTGGCATCAGACAAGTAAATGAACAAGACTTAGTTACTGCTTGGGTGGTAAATAAAAATATGTCGGCGGGGCAAGTAGTGAGTGTGCACGACATTGCCCAAAAAGATGTAAACCCCAGTAACTATGCAAATATGGCGCTAAGTATACAAAATCCCCGCGCCTTTATTGGTAAGCAATTAGCCACTAATAAAATGGGTGAACAACCACTATTTGAAACAGATTTTATGCAGGTTAAAAGCCAAAATTTATCAGAGGCGATCCCCGCAGGCAGAGTGCTTTATACATTAAAATTAACCACTTTAGATATTCCATTATCGCGGGTGCACAAAGGCGACCGCTTAGATATTGTTGCTAAAACAAACCGGCTTGTAAGAACCGTTGCGCGTGATGTGCAGCTTATTGGCATTTCAAAGGGTCCTGGCAGTAAAGCGCAAAAAAATGGCGTGATGGACAGCCTAGCAAAAAAAGAGCCGGCAACCAGCGCAGGTGTGTCATTAGTGTTGGCTGTACTTCCTAAAGATGTGTATTCGTTAGCCGCAATTGATACCCAAGATAAGGTATCGATAATTGTGCACAGCGCTTATGACATTGAACAAGGGCGCTTACAAAATTTCTCCCAATTACAAACTAGCCGAACAATTCAAGTGGTTAAAGGCGTTAAAAACCAAGCTGTTTATGTAGCTAAGTGAGGCGCTATGTTTAATTTATCAAGTAAACCAGAGTCTGTAGAAACCAATTTAAATACGTTTGAATCACTTAAAAAAATTCTCCACGATGCAGTAATTGAAGAATACGAGCAAGACCCAAGTGCTTTACTGAATGATGCGTTGCTCGAAAAAATATCTGCCCTTTGCAGTGATATTGACGAATTTGCACAATCATCATTTAACAGCCATCAACAAGCTCAAGTAGTACAAGCCGTTTACGACGAAATACAAGGTTTAGGGCCAATAGCGCAATTTATGCTGGATGACCAAGTAAGCGATATTCTAATTAACGATACGCAAAATATTTGGATAGATAAGCAAGGTAAATTGCTATGTACAGCCAGTAAGTTTGACGATGAACGTCACTTACGTCGTTTTGTTGATAGATTACTTGATAGTTGCGCTCGACAAGTTAACGCACTGACTCCCATTGTAGATGGCAAACTAAAAGATGGCAGCAGGGTACATATTGTGGTGCCACCGGCATGCACCAGTGCTGCTATTGTTTCGATTAGAAAATTTAACCACAAAAAAATTAACGATGATTTTTTAATCGACAATAAGTTTTTAAGCAAAAACTGCCTCACTTTTTTAAAAACCGCGGTGGCCTTAGGGGTTAATATTTTAGTGTGTGGTAATGCCGGCGCAGGCAAAACTACTTTGTTAAATGTACTGGCTAATTCAATAAATACTAACGAGCGGGTAGTAACTATAGAAGAAAGTGCAGAGCTAAATTTGCACCATAATCATGTGGTGCAATTAGAGGCGCACGACACCAACAACGATGGCAAAGGCGCCGTTACCCTGCGTGATTTAGTAAAAGCGGCACTAAGAATGCGCGCCGATAGAATACTTGTAGGTGAAGTACGCGCAGGTGAAGTAATAGACATGCTGCAAGCCATGAACTGCGGGCACCAAGGCTCAATGACCACCGTACATGCTAATAGTGCAAGCGATGCGGTAACCCGATTATCAACGCTAGTGCAATTACATAACGCGCAGCTAAGCGATACCCACACCAGCGCATTAATCGCATCAAGCATTCAGTTAATTGTGCATGTTTCTCGAAATACAAACGGTGTAAGAACCCTAAAAAGTATTGGCGAAATAAAGCGAGTAGACGCACGTGCGCAATACTCTGCGCTGTATAGCGTAAGTGATACCGAGCAAGTAAATGATAAGGCAATTAGTACCTCAAGCGTGGTGAGCTTTATGCAAAGCCAAGGTGCCAATGCAAACGAAATAAGTGCATTACTGCAACCGGCCAGGGAGCGTAATTATGAATAAACTTGATTACTTACTGGCCATAGCAAGTATTATGTCATTTACTTTAGCACTGAGTGTTTTTATAACACTTAAAGTAAAAACACACGCTACAAATACTAAGCACGAGGTCGATGTACTCGAAGAAAAAGACATTATCACAGTGTCACTGCGGGTACTTGGGATTAACATCAGTAATGCTTTATTTATAAGCGTTGCTTGCTCGCTTGCCACCAGTACTTGGTATGTTGCACAGTACTTTTATCCTCAAGCAACTACGAGTGCATTAATCGTTTCTTTGGTTGTATTTATAACCTGCTTTATTGTGATTATTGATTTAGCGCACTATAAATTAGCCAAGTTTGAGCACTTATTTTTAGAGTACATAGAAACCGTACAATCGTGTTTAAGTACTGGGCTTTCACTTGTTCAGGCTATGCAATTTGCCGACGAACACGCCGATAAATACATTAAACCGCAAAGTCATTTATTACTGCAGCGCTTAAATATGGGCAGTGATATACAAAGCTCGTTTGCCCCTTTAATTAAACGCTACAACTGTGAAACCGTGCGGTTATTTGCACATAGCATAATTACTCATACACAAAGCCAGTGCGATTTAACTGACATGCTTAAAAGTGTATGCAAAATGATGTCGTTAAGAACGCTAGATCGCCAGCAGCTCAAAGCTAAGCTTTCTGGTACTAAATACGCTGCGCTGTTTAGTGGCGTTTTACCCTACGCTTTAGTGCCTTTATTTAATTACACCGATCCAACCTGGTTCGATCCGCTGTTAAATAACCCCAATGGCATGGCCTTTATTACCGTTGCGGTGCTTTGCCAGTTATTTGGCTTTTTATGGCTTCGCCTAAGCTTGAGGGTAACGCTATGATAGACCTATTTTTATTTGTTGGCTTATTGGTGAGTATGGGTGCATTTATCCATATTCAAAAGCAGTCATTAAAGGCTGAGGTTCAGCAACCTATCAGAACCAATATAAATTGGTATCCATTAATTGTTATTTCAAAAAGCCAATTTAGACAGGCAGGGTATCAGTTAAATAAAATTTTATTGAGCATGTACTGCTTTAAAATGGCCGCCACATTTTGTGCTTATACTGCCATAGAGATCACTGGTTATGTATTAAGTACACCGCTTGTAGCCATTATCTGTTTTATTAGCTTTTTTGCGCCTGATATGTGGTTTTTATTTAAAAAAGGCCAGCGTAAAGTGCAAATAAACAATAGCTTAGAGTTTTTTTTAAGTGTGCTGTTAGTGTATATGCGCGCTGGCTTTTCGCTAGAGCGCGCATTTGCTTTAGCGGTTGATCATGGGTTAAGTAAAAAACACCCTTTATATAAAGAGCTTAAACTATTTTTGTTTGAGCTCAGTGCTGGTAAAGACCGCGAAACAGCCTTTAATTCGTTATATGACAGAACAGGGGTTTCGGGTTTAAAAAAATTAGCTAATTTAATGCTTATTGGCTCTAAGCTTGGCACCCCGTTAATACAGGCGGTTGAGTCACAATTAGAAAGCTTTGCGCTTAAAAAAAATATTTTATTAGCTAAAAAAGTAAATAAAAAAGCATTGCATACCACCTTTCCCATTATCTTAATTTGTTTTCCTATGTTTTTAGTACTGGTGTTTTTTCCTGCGGCGTTGCAGGTAATGAATGTACTAAAAATGCTGGTTGAAGTGCTATAGGAGCGCTCTATGAATAAACAATACCAACAGGGCTACATACTCACTATTGAGCTGATTTTAATTATTACCATTTTAATTATTGGCTCTATTGGGGGTGTTATTTTAGTGCGCGATGCACTTATTAAGCGCTATCACACAAAAGTAGATAACCAAATAACAGTGGTTGATGCTAATAACACTCCTTTAGGAATCGCCATTGGGTTTGATGAGCACCAAGCCCCTTTAATTTTTTACACAGACCGCCAAGCAAATGCAACATACCGCGCTTTAATTGGGATACGCGATGACAGGTTCACCTCACGAGAAGCCATTTATTACGATGCGCCTAATTGCCAAGGCAACCCGTGTATAAAAAGTTTAAGTGATGAGTTTTCAGATAGTTTAGGAGTTAGTAACACCGCTAATAGTGGCAATGTAAGTTATATAAATGCGCTACAACAAGGCCCTAATTATGCCATTGGCCAATTAAGTAACTCCGTAATGGGGCAATTACTAAAAAGTACAGCATTAGCGTGCCCCGCAACAGGTGACGAGATTGTATCGCGCTATATGTCTCAAAAGGTAGTTACTGGTAACCCATGCGAAAGCTTTTCAATTGCTAAAAAACAAGCCGATAGTAGTTGCTTGGTTGGTGTAACTGCGCTTGGTAATCCGTTACTAGGCATAGACAGTCAGCAATTATCGCAGTCGTGCAATAGTTGCCAAACAGGGTATGAGCCGCAAGGCGATATTCTTGATTTATATTTGCCACAAGTTGAAGTGTTATTAGGAACCGCGCTTGATGCACTTTCGCTCATAGGTGTAGCAAGCAGTGTAGATGTAGAGCTAGGCAGTATTTGCTGCCCCCAAGGTACGCAACTAGAAGAAGATGAAAATATAGTAGAAACACTGGTATTTACTATTTTAGAAACAACTTTTGAGCTGCTAGGTATCGATTTAATAAATAACGACATAATTATTCAAACGCTGGCCCTTATTGGCATAGAGCCTGGCGTAACTTACTGCGAGGCTTCGCTCAATTTAACCTCGGCAGAGCCGGTGTTAAATGCACAAGGCGAACCTGCTTTAAATAACTTACTTCCGCCATTTAGAGTAAAACTTCCATCACATACAAGTGCTAACAGTACGCGTTGGATTTCTACACCGCCGAAAGGTGAAGGAGTGCGCCCATGAACAGCTCATATGCAAATAATATAAATGAATTTAACAACACACAAGTAGATGAAATAAAACAAGAAATAACCGAAACACTGACCCTAATGAAGCAGTTTTATGATGTTTCTATTGTTAAATTCGTTGATTATAATGCCTTGTATACGCAACAAATTATTAGCTGCGATGACCCATACAAAGCCGACAGTGAATTAAATAGCTTGGCACAAACGTGCACACAAGAAAAACTCTACATAATTGAAGACACCTTATTTGACCCACTAACAAAAGGGCGCTGCCAACAGGTCCGTTTTTACTCTCAATACCCCATTTATAATTTAGATAACAGCTTAATTGGCGTACTGATCATTGCCGATATTTCACCTAAAACACTTATTGGCTCTCAAAAAGAGCAATTTGTATCTTTTGCGCAATTACTGCAAACCCAGCTTAATAAGCATTTTACCCTAACTAAGACAATTAAACCGAGTGAGACAAAATCACTGAATAGATTTGTTCACTTATTTAGCTTAGCGCCGGTGGCCTTTTTAATTGCGCTGGTTATTTGCTCGTTCTCGGCTTTGCTTTTATATACGTTAGATAAAAAAGACAAAAAAAGTGCCTATGCCATACAAACTCAGCAGTTAAGGCAAACGCTGTTTGATGCATTAGAGCGTTTTGACAACCAAGCACTTTATATTACTCAAAAAGATAAAATTGTCGCAGGCTTTTTAAAAAGCCAACAAAGTTATACTCAGCAACAATTAAGTGATTTAGTAAAAACGCAGGTATCAAGCAGTTTAACGTATAAAGGTTTTGTTGTATTTGATAATGACTATAAACAACTTGCCATATGGTCTAAAAACAACTTTGATTTAGCAGCTTACGGCTTTACTAATTGGCTAAATGCATTTTCAATGCGAGCAAATAAACAATCAGTAGAGGTATTTACTGTAGCCGATACAGCGTTTTTAATTTCAGAAATAAACATGGGTAATAGCGCTATTTATACACTCACAGCCTTTGATTTAAGTAAGTTTTTAAATGCCATAATAGGTAAGCTAAATACGCAAAATTATAATTTATTTATATCAACCCCTCAGTTTATATTAGGAAGTAGGGGGGAGCTAAATGTTAAAACTATCCCTAACAGCATAAGCGCAGCAAGTAGCCGTTTTCCTGCTACGTGGCGCTTGCATGTGCAACCCATTAAACCGATAACGCCTGCTAATGTATCTAGGTTCGACTTATTTAAACTGGCATTAATTAGCTTAGCTATATTTGCATTTGTTTATTATTTTTTACGTTTACCAAGGCGCTTACATGACGAAATTAAACAAAAAAACACCCTTATACTTAATAGAGAATCGCTGTTTTCAAGCTCGCTTGATGCGCTGCCGCATGGCTTTGCCATTTTTAATAGTAACGAATTTCCGGTAATAACTAACCAGGCATTTAACGAATTGTTTTCTCATGTTATTCAAAACAATAAGCAATTAAGTTACAGCCAAATAATGAGTATATCTCAACAAAATAATATTATTACGCATTATAAAGAGCATAATAAATTAGCTAATGAACATAGCCAATTAATAGATATCGGCTTTAGTGATGGCCGCTGGATCACCGTTGTGCAAAGGCATACCGACTTTGGTGGCTTTGTTTGTTACTTTAGAGATGAAACACAAGCGCATCAAAAAGAGTTATTACTTGCCCAAGTAGTAGAAAAATCTAAGCAAGCTAACCAGCTAAAAGATAAATTTGTAGCACGCTTAGCAATGCAATTAAAAGCACCACTTAGTTCACTGCAATCTATAGTAGAGCTTAATTATAAAAACAGTAAAGGCAATTTTAACAATGAGTTAGAAAATGCATGCACACAGTTAAGTTGTGTTGTGCAGCAATTAGTTAATATAAATAAAACCGATACCGGTAAATTAAAGCTTAAAATGAGCGCTATTAATTTAGCTGACTTACTTAAAAATACGGCCGATATTCTTAATAAAGACTCTGATGATAAAAATATAATCATTAATAACAATATGCCCATAGATAAAGGCATAAGCAGTGATGAAAAACTGATTATGCAATTAATTATTCAGCTTGCTAGTGAGCTTATAGAAAGCACACATCAAGGCAAATTGTCGTTAAATTCTGAGCTGATTAACGAGCAAGGTAAACATTATTTGTCGCTGGGTTTTTCTATAAATAACTTAGCAAATCAGGGGAGTTTTTATAGTCAGTTACAAATGGTATGCAAACAACAGTCTTTTGAAAGCGATATTAATTTTGATGCTACATTAGAGCTGCGGTTTTTTATCTCAATTTTTAAAATGCTCGGCGGTAAAAATATTACTGTGCACGAGCGCGGTAAAACAACATCTATTAATTTATCGTTATTAGTTAACACCGTAGAATTGTTACCCGTAAGTGCAAACAAGCAAGAGTCCATTACTGTAACTACAACGCATACAGAATTTAACAACACCAAATCGTTGTTGTTAGTTGATGATGAACCGCTCGTAGAAATGGTTATTAAAGCCATGCTGAAAGATGAAAACGTAGCAATAGATTATGCAAGCAATGCAATAGAAGCTATGTTGATGGTGTCGCAAAATAATTACGATATTATTTTAATGGATATTGTTATGCCAGAACTCTCGGGCACTGACGCGATGCTTAAAATAAAAAAACATAACGCAGACAAGCAAACCAAAATTATTGCCCACACTTCAGATTCTGACACAAATAGTAATGCTAAGTATGTTGAACTTGGGTTTGACGACATGCTTGAAAAACCAGTAAAGCAGCAAGTATTAATTAATAAAATTAAGCATTTGCTAAGCTAGTCCAAATTAAACAATATAAAACTGTAAAATACACAGGGCCTATTATTTTTAATAGGCCCAAACTGGCAGTAATTATTTCATGTAGCTGCTACTTTATTTCATAATTTTAAAAATGAAGGTTATTTTATAACTCTTTATTTTTTATTGTTTTCGCTTAACTCAAAATAAATCCTACTTACTATTAATAGCCGCAGACCGCATTTTAAAACGCTCTCAGGTTTTTGTAATTATTAAAACATCAAAAAAAATATTTTAAAAACAAGCTGGGATGATAATTGCTCATCACTATACATACAAAGGTTTAGGCTAAATTTTAAATATTGATGAGGATATTAAGTATGAGTAAAACACAAACCATTACCGTTGAAGGCCACAAAATAGCGTATCAAGAAATGGGCGAGGGCACACCTCTACTATTATTACATGGTATTCCGACTAATAAATCGTTATGGCGAAATGTTATGCCAACACTGAGTGAGCAACATCGTGTTATTGCACCTGATTTACTCAATTACGGCGAATCGGATATGCCAAAAAATACCGATGTATCAATTAATGCCCAATGCAAAATAATCAGTCAATTTATGGATGAGCTAGGTATTGCTAAAGCAAACGTTGCCTCTCATGATATAGGTGGCGGAATAGCACAACTCATGGCGGTAAATTATCCAGAAAAAGTAAACAGCTTAATATTAATTGATAGTGTTTGCTTTGATTCTTGGCCAATACCCGAGTTTGAACCTTTGCTTGAGCCTGGTGTAGAGCAAGAAACATCGGTTGATGAGTTTGTTGATACGCTAAATGAATTTATGCCAAAAGGTGTATACGATAAAAGCATAATGACCGATGAGCTGAAAAAACAGTATTTAAAGCAATGGAGTAATGAGCAAGGTAAAGCAGCGTTATTCAATAATATGCGCCGACTTAATAAAGAGTACACACAAGCAATTGCCGGTGAGCTTAAAAGCTTAAAGCATGAAACCCTCATTTTATGGGGTGATGAAGATAACTTTCAAAAACCTAAATATGCACCTCAGTTAGCTCAAACCTTACCAAATGCAACACTAACTTGGATAGAAAAAGCAGGGCACTGGGTTATAGATGAAAAACCAGAACGAGTAACTTCGTTAATGGGTGAATTTTTGGCTGATAAAAAGTTTTAAAATATCTTAATTTAAAAGCCTAGTTAGCCACTTTGGCTAACATGTATATAACACCATGCCGTTTGAGCTGTATTAATTTTTGTATAATTAGTTACTCGAACGGCTTTTTTGTTTTCATCTATTTTTTGTATTAAACCATTTAAGTAAAGTCGCTATTAATTGCTCGATATTCATACATTAAAAGTGTGCGTATACGCTTTAAATTAGGGTGATTACGCATGAGAAACTAAAAATAAGCTAATTTAACATAATGTGTGTAGTTGTATAAAAACCCCTTTAATCGCTAGGTCTACAAGTGACGTTACTACGTTGAATATAAGGCGAGGGTAGCTGTATACTCGCGACTTTTATTAGTAATACCAAAAGCCTAAGACGATATTATTGTATTTATAAACAATTAGTTAGATACATATTGCTGTAATAATGCACTGGTAATTTTTC
Source organism: Pseudoalteromonas sp. Angola-30 (assembly GCF_028599215.1). Lineage (NCBI taxonomy): Bacteria > Pseudomonadati > Pseudomonadota > Gammaproteobacteria > Alteromonadales > Pseudoalteromonadaceae > Pseudoalteromonas > Pseudoalteromonas sp. Angola-30. The sequence goes on along the minus strand of NZ_JAQREI010000019.1, from coordinate 37,599 downwards.
CCCTCATTTAATTGAGGATAAAACAATGAAGACAATAATAAAGGCATCAATAGTACTTACAGGTTTATGTTTTGCACACAGCGCAAGTGCAGACAACTGTTTACAAGGTTGCCCAACAGGTTTAGATAATGGCAATACAATTGAGCGAAGTATTTATACTTTAAAAAATAATCGTTATACAAAGTTTGCAGATTGGGTGGCTTACCATGTTACGACTAGCACTATGAGTGGACCATCGAGAAGCAGAAGTTGGAAAGCCGATCCTGATCTATACTCACATTACACGTTAGAGCCTAGTGATTACACCGATGCATATGCAACAATAAATACCGATAGAGGCCATCAAGTTCCATTAGCATCTTTTAGCAATACGGCTGATTGGAAACTAACAAACTTACTTTCTAATATTACGCCGCAATCATCCGCATTAAATCAAGGCCCATGGGTTAGGCTTGAATCTGCAGTTCGAAATCACGTAGGAAATGGAAATGATTTATATGTAGTAACAGGTCCATTATACGAATATTATTTTGCAGAGTTACCACAAGCTAACGAAGCCCATACGATTCCAAGTGGCTATTTTAAAATTGTTATGCAGCAAACTGGTAGCACAATTAAAGCATCTGCATTTATTATGGAGCAAACAGCAAATCGCAGTGATAACTTTTGTAATACCGAGGTAAGTATTGATGAAGTTGAATCGCGCTCGGGTATAAATGTAATGCCAAACTTATCGTACAACAGTGCACAAACAATTGAATCATCAGTGTATGGTTTAAGGTCAGAACTAGGTTGTAACTAAGTCATATTATTTTTGAGTAAAGCCTTAGGTTTTGAAGAACTTAAATCTAAGGCTTTAAATTAAACCTGATATGAGGCGAGATAAATCTTGTAGCAATAAGTTAGCTTTAAATAAAATGATAGAAACGAAAATTACAAAATTTGAGCCTGTTTAAAAAAGGTAATTAATTTTTATAAAGGGAATATAGAGGCTGCTATATGGAATTTGTAATTGCTTGGTTTTATAAGATTGAAAGGCTACATAAATAGTTGCGAAAATATCAGTGTAAAAAGTAGTCCGTAAGTTGTTGTTAAAAGTTACTGTGCATAACAATTTAAACGGTTAACTGAAAGACCAACTTTAAAAGACTATTACAAAACACCAGAAATAGGGGTTTATACCTAAATAATAGACGCATAGTTACTATGATTATGTATTAACTCAGCCTATTTAACATAATATAAATTATAGGAAGTTATGTATATTATAATAAGGAGTGTGTATTACACTCTTGCTATGTCCAATACTAGACGGTATCGGACATTAAGGTTGTTTTTACCAAGCTTTATCAAGCCTTACTTTGCTATGTGTTTTTAGTTTATTCCTGGTCATTATGCTTTTATTATCCATTACACTTAAACTTTACTAGCTATATTAGTTACAAAGAACTTTAAGCATTGGCTACTTTAAAATTTTAACCACATCAGTTTTTGCTTTGCTATTTTCATCAACGTTCTTTCATTGCGGCGCTCTTTTATTAAAGCGCTATTTAAAACGTTTTCTAAAAAGCCTAAATTTATTGGTATTTTAAATGAGCCTGTTAATTTTCCTGTTTGAAAAATAAAAGGCTCATTCTGTCAGTTATTATCCGTAGACTTTAAAAAACTACCTAAAACAACCTTAGCTAATCCATACTTAAAATACGTTCTGCTGTGTATTCGTTAGTAATTAAACCGCTGATCATATTCGATCTAACTGCACCAAGTATCGCAAGTACTTTATCTTCACCGGCGGCTATAGCGTAAATTTGTTTATTACCTTCAATTTTTAATGGCGTACTGGCAACGCGTTGGTTTACAGTGCAGTCAATTAATTGGCCGCGTTTATCGTAAACCCAGCTGATCATTTCGCCCACAGCCCCTAAATTTTGTAGCTCTTTTAGCTCTTGCTCATCAACAAAGCCATCAATATGCAATGGCGATTTTTCACCTAGGCTACCTACACCCACAAACGTTACGTCGGCTTGAGTGGCCAATTTTAAGTTACTGGTAATATTATGTTGTGAATGCAATTGCTGTTTTTCTTCAACACTTCTTGGTAATACAGGAAGCGGCATTGGGTAATGCTTTGCATTTATATGCTCGGCCATTCTAACAACTACATCATAAGGTGAAGCCGACCCATCAAGTGCCATGTTACCTAGCATCGCCACTACTTTGTGTTGGCTACAATCTAACGTTGGCAGTTCATCAACGCATGCACGTAATACGCGCCCAGTACCCATAGCTAAAATTTTCGGTGTTTCTGATTTTAAATGGCGTTGTATTTCAGCAGCACCGGCTTGAGCTAAACCCACTGTTGAGTTTGGATCTGAGCCATCGCTAGGCACTACTTCACAAGAGTCTAAGCCAAAACGGCTTTTAATTTTTTCCGCTAAATCCATACATTTAGCAATAGGATGATCGAGCCTTACTTTAATAAGCCCTTGGCTTACAGATAATGCCACCATACGTTGAGCCGATTGACGGGATACATTGAGCTTTTTGGCAATTTCGTCTTGTGTTTTACCCGCAACATAATAGAGCCACCCTGCTCTAGCTGCATCATCGAGCTTACGTATTTCTGTATTTGATAGCTTTGCCACATAAACCTCTTATTTTGATAAGCCGCTTAGTTTTAGCGATAAATCATTTTATAATATTTGCAAATATATCATTCATTTATAAAATGCCGAAGTGTCACATTAATTTAATAACCAATACTTTAGGTAAATTTGCTATTCCTAAAGTATTGGCTGAAAACGGCGGATTAAACTGTTGGGTTTTTAATCGTTAAACCATTTTTATCAAATCTATGTACCTTGTGCTCAGGCGCACTTAAATAAATTGTATCGCCATATTGTAGTGGGCAATCGCCATCTGCTTTTACCGTAACCGTACTGCCATCGTTAATAGTTACATGTAAAAAGCTTTCAGAACCTAAATGCTCGATTACGCCCACAGTACCTTGCCAAGTTCCTGACTCAGTGGAAATTTCAAAGTGCTCAGGACGTACACCCAAACTGTGCGTTTGTGCATGGCTATCGTTATCTACTTCAATAAAGTTCATTTTTGGTGAACCAATAAAGCCTGCCACAAATTTATTTACCGGGTGCTGATACAGCTCAAGTGGCGTACCAACTTGCTCAATAATCCCCCCATTAAATACCGCAATTCTGTCTGCCATTGTCATCGCTTCAACTTGGTCATGTGTTACATAAATCATTGTTGTAGCTAAGCTTTTGTGTAGCTCAGAAATTTCTAAGCGCATATTTACACGCAGCGATGCATCTAAATTTGAAAGTGGTTCGTCAAACAAAAAAGCCGACGGTTGCCTAACAATTGCACGCCCTATTGCAACACGTTGGCGTTGCCCGCCCGATAATTGCCCTGGTTTACGGTCTAAGTAATCAGTTAAATTAAGTATTTTAGCGGCATTTGCTATTTTACTTTCAATTTCAGCAGGGCTTACTTTTACACGTTTTAGTGGAAACGCAATATTATTGCGTACACTCATGTGCGGGTACAGAGCGTACGACTGAAAGACCATAGCTAATCCACGTTTTGCCGGTGGCGTCTGTGTTGCATCTTGGCCATCAATCTCAATTGTGCCGCTGGTTGTGTCTTCCAATCCGGCAATCATACGTAGTAATGTTGATTTACCACAGCCCGATGGCCCTACAAATACAATAAATTCACCGTCTTTTATCTCTAAATCAAGCGGTTTAATTACGTTAACTTCATCAAAACTTTTAGTTACTTTTTTTAGTGTGATGCTGCCCATGTGTGTTCTCCTACTTTACTGCGCCAAAGCTTAAGCCGCGCACTAATTGTTTTTGACTAAACCAACCAAGAATTAATATTGGCACAATGGCCATGGCAGATGCTGCCGACAACTTGGCGTAAAATAACCCTTCTGGGCTTGAGTAACTGGCAATAAATGCCGTTAGTGGTGCGGCATTCGCAGCGGTTAAAATGAGTGTCCAAAATGCTTCGTTCCATGCCAAAATTACGTTTAACAGTAATGTTGAGGCTATGCCGGGTAATGCGATTGGCAGTAATACATGAAATATTTCCTCGCCAATAGTTGCACCATCCATTCGTGACGCCTCTAAAATTTCACCCGGAATTTCTCTAAAGTAGGTGTATAACATCCATACCATAATCGGTAAGTTTATTAAGGTCATAACAATAACTAAGCCCAGTTTTGTATCTAATAAAGCAAAGTCTCTAAAGAGTAAATAAATAGGAATTAACACCCCTACCGGCGGGAGCATTTTTGTAGAAAGCATCCACATAAGTAGGTTTTTAGTTTTTTTCGTTTGCACAAACGCCATTGACCACGCGGCTGGTACGGCTATTAATAAGCCCAATAAACTTGAGCCGAGTGATATAACCACCGAGTTCCAAAAGTGATCAAAATACGGCGAGCGGGCTAACACATCTTGATAGTTTTCCAGTGTCCAATCAAAAGCAAATAACGCTGGTGTGGCTGATATTGCTTCTGCTTCAGTTTTAAAACTGGTGATTATTGTCCATAAAATTGGGAAAAATATCATCCCACTGATGGTCCATGCTGCCAGGGTATAAATTAGTTTTGATTTTTTATTTGCTGCACTAGCCATGATTAACCCTCTAAGTTTTTACCAATAAGGCGCATTAAAAATATGGCTACAATATTGGCAATAATTACTGCAACTATGCCCCCTGCTGAGCCCCCGCCTACATCAAATTGTAATAACGATTGGGTGTAAATTAAGTAAGTAATATTGGTTGATGCATACCCAGGCCCGCCACTGGTTGTCACTAAAATTTCTGCAAAAATAGACAGTAAAAATATAGTTTCAATTAAAATAACAGCTGTAACGGCGCGTGATAAATGCGGCAGCACGATGTAAAAAAACTTACTAAAAGGTCCTGCACCATCTAAATCGGCAGCTTCGAGTTGTTCGCGGTCAAGGGATTGAATTGCTGTGAGTAATATCAACGCAGCAAACGGTAACCACTGCCAAGAAACAATAATAATGATTGAAAACAAAGGCATTTGCGCAAAAAAGTCGATAGGTTCAAACCCGAGCCAAATTGCAAAGTGTGCAAATAATCCGTTTACAGGGTTCATAAACATGTTTTTCCACACCAAAGCCGATACGGTTGGCATAACAAAAAATGGGGCGAGAACCATAATACGAACATAGTTTCGCCCCCATATTGCTTGGTCGAGGAGAACAGCTAAACCGATACCACCACAAATTGTGATAGCTAATACACCCGTTACTAAATAAAGGGTATTAAAAAAGGATTCAACAAATGCGGGATCTGTTAAAAAAAACTCGTAGTTTAAAAAGCCTACAAATTCACGTTCACCAGGAATAAGTAAGTTGTAATCTACAAACGAGAAATAGAGTGTCATGCACAGCGGCACTATCATCCATCCAAGTAATAAAATTACACTAGGAAATAGCATTATGCGTGCAAGCGTACGAGACTGTGTAGTTGCCATATCAGTGACCTTCAAAAAGTCAGCATTAACCTTAGCAACAACGACAAGCGGCTACTAGATAACATGCTAATGCTGACGAAAAATACGAGGTAAGCGTTAAACTTACCCGCCTACTTATTTATTTTGGGTAGCGTGCTTTACGCATTGTGCGCTCAACTAGGCGTTGTGATGTGTTAAGCGCTTGCTCAACAGTCATTTGCCCAGTAAGTGCAGCGGAAAACTGCTGCCCAACAGCAGTGCCAATTCCTTGAAATTCAGGGATAGCAACAAACTGAATGCCAACATAAGGCACGGGTTTAACAGTAGGGTTTTTCGGGTCGGCCGAATTAATAGAATCAAGCGTTATTTGTGCAAACGGTGCTGCATTCATGTATTGCTCGTTTTCATAAAGTGATGCGCGAGTACCCGGCGGTACTTTTGCCCAGCCTTTGTTATCGGCAACTAATTGGCTGTACTCTTTTGATGTAGCCCAGCTAATAAATTTCATTGCAGCATCAGATTTTTTACTGCTAGAAGGAATTGCAAGTGTCCATGACCATAGCCAGTTACCACGTTTACCTAGGCCAATATCTGGTGCAAGTGCAAAGCCTACTTTATCAGCGACTTCAGAATCTTTTTTATTGGTTACAAATGCGCCAGCAACTGTTGCATCAATCCAGATACCACATTTACCCGTTTGAAATAACGCTAGGTTTTCGTTAAACCCATTTGCTGACGACCCCGCAGGTCCAGACTCTTTCATAACATCTACATAGTACTGGAGTGTGGCTTTCCACTCAGGGGTATTAAATTGTGGTTTCCAATTTTCATCAAACCAGCGAGCGCCAAACGAATTTGCCATTGAAGTAATTAAAGCAACATTTTCGCCCCAACCTGCTTTACCACGTAAGCAAAGGCCATAAACACCTTCATCTTTATTGGTCATCGCTTTTGCAGATTTTTGAATAAAGCTCCACGTAGGCGCGTTTGGCATTTCTAGGCCGGCTTTTTCCATTAGGTCTGTACGGTACATAACCATAGAGCTTTCGCCATAAAATGGGGCCGCGTATAATTTGTTATCTATGGTTAAACCACTGCGAATAGCCGGTAGTAAGTCATCAACGTCGTAATTTTCACCTAGGTTATCAAGCTCAGTTAGCCAGTTTTGTTTACCCCAAATTGGCACTTCATATGTGCCAATTGTCATTACATCGTATTGGCCGCCTTTTGTGGCAACATCGGTTGTTACACGTTGACGTAAAATATTTTCTTCTAGTGTTACCCATTTTAATGAAATATCTGGGTTTTGTTCTTCAAAATGATTGCTTAGCTCTTTCATGGTGATCATGTCACCATTATTAACAGTGGCAATGGTTATGGTTTCTTTAGCGGCTACGTTAATAGCCATAACTGAACACGCGAGCATTAATAATTTAGTTTTCATCGGGTTAACCCTCATAAATATGTTAAATGACGCTTAAAAAATAACTGTAAAGCGCCTTAGTAAATAAAGCGGTGAGTAATTTCAACGTATTTACAGCGCTGAAATTACCTTTAAACCAAACAGTAAGTTAGTAAGCTATTTAAAATTTAACTGAGATTTCTGAGGTGAAACCGTCAAAACCACGACCAATTTGGCCGCCTGAGTTTGCGCCTTCTTCTTGGTTTACATACTCAACTTTTAAAAGTGTAGAATCTGTAAACCAGTAACCTGCGGCTACTTGTAAGCGCTCAACGGTGTTATCGTTTTGGCTGATTAAATCGGAAGTGTTTTCTGACTCTGCATAGCGTGCGGCTACGTAAAGTTTTTCAGGAATGATATATTGCTGTACTTCAGCTGCGTAATATTCTACTGAGCTTTCGCCTTTAATTACACTGTTAGAATCAAACGTAGTACCGTTTTCGTCTGCCACGCCATCTGTACCAAAGTAGGTAATACCTGCCACTGCGTTACCTGCAGAGTCTGCAAAGGTATAATCGTCAGACGATTTACCCAACATTAAAATGATGCTGGTTTGATCTGATGGCTGATACGCTAAATTTAATTGAATGATAGACTGATCAAGCCCTGGCATAACACCTACGTGAGTATCACGTTCGCTTGAAGGAGAAGCCGAAAAGTTATAGTTTTCGCCATCACCAAAACGGTAATTTGTTGTTGTGAGTCCATCTAAGCTCGCTACGCCATTTTCAAAACGAAGTTGGTCGCCTTGGTTAGCTTGTAAGTAATTTAAGCCAACTTTAAAGCCACCTTCAAACTCTAATGTACCTTGTAAGCGGTAGTTAAAGCCCCTATCTTCTTGAAATGCTTCGCCAAAGCTTGATGTAGTAATGTGTCCCGCTACGTTATAAGATCGAAGCACACCACTGTCAAAAGTTTCTGTGTAGCTTAATTGTGCACCGTTTTCTGCGGTTGCGTAGTCGTTAATGCCGTTACCAATTAAGGCATTACCTTGGTTATCAGCGCCGTCTTGAAAACCTTTAAACTGAAATGGAGACGCACCAATATTACCTAAACGAAGCGTTAAATTTTCGTTTTCGTTTGGTGTGCCGTATAAGCCAAGTAAATCAAATTCAATACCTGCAAAGTCGTTATGGAACGAAAAATCACGGTCGCCGCCGCCAAAATCGTTTGGCTCTTCGGCTATATCAATGTCGGCAGTAATGTATTCATTTATATGAAACTTAAGCATTAAGTTAGCTCTAATACGCCCAAAACCTGATGATTGCTCTTCATCTCCAGGACGAAATGCACCGTCTTTAGCTTGAATAGACTGAAAGTTTTGCATTGCTAGAAAGTTAACGTCAAGGCGGTCAAAGTAATCTGACATTTCTGCTTGTGCAGGCGCCGCCAACGCTGCTGCTACTAAAGTTAGCGCAAATTTAGCTTTCTTATTATTTAACATAATGAACTCTCTATTTAGTGTGTTGTGTATTTTCAGTGTGCAGCTAAAGCAAATGGGCATTTTATTTAAATGTGTTTTTAAACTTCGTAATGGGCATTGGCTCAGCTAATGAGCATAATCACAAATGAATAATGTAACGTCAACATCTTTTATTACAAAACATTTACATGAAATCGCACTTATAAAAATTTACATTTATAAACAAGGGTTTAATAGTTTTGAATTCCAAAATAAAATTGCCAGTTATGACTAAAGTCTTATTTAAAGTGTTCTGTAGAGGGCTATTGAAGATCGTTATTTAACATTTATTAACCAATTAAATGGTATGGGCGTTTAATTAATACGGCAGGTTTAGGCGCGTAAAAGCGCTAATTGGTTGTTTTTTGATTTACTTTCTTGAGCTTATACAGTGCTTAGCATAAAATTAAATTACTTTAGATGTATAAAAAATAGAAGTAATTAACATATGGAATTTGTGCGCCCGCTTGAGCCTATACTTATTATTGATGATGTTAAGGAAATACGTGACTACCTAAACCAAATATTAACGGAGCTAGGCTTTGAAGATATTTTAGAAAGCAACGATTACCTTTCTGCAAAACCCCTTCTTGATAAAAAATTACCCAATGTCATATTTTTGGATGTGGACTTACCTGATTCTGAAAGCTCTGATATTCTAGAACATATTAATGATAGCTACCCTCACGCTCACGTTGTTATGTGCTCGGGTCATAACACCCTTGAAAACGTGCAAAACACATGGGAATTAGGCGCTAAAGGCTTTATAGAAAAACCTTTTAACGCTAAAAAAGTTAATTCTGTTATGAAACGCCTCGAACTAAGCGAATAATATAAGGTCAGTATGCAAAGCACTGTTACGGCAATTATCGACGATTTATCGAGTGTTATTTTTGGAAAAAAACAACAAATAAAACTAGCACTCACCTGCTTATTCAGTGAAGGACATTTACTGATAGAAGATTTACCCGGTATGGGCAAAACTACGCTCTCACATGCACTTGCTGCTGTGCTTGGGCTGTCGTATCAGCGTATACAATTTACAAGCGATCTTTTACCTGCCGATATTTTAGGAACTAATGTATTTAACGCTAATGAGCACACGTTTACATTTCATAAAGGGCCGATTTTTAGCCAAGTTGTATTAGCAGATGAAATAAACCGCGCGGGCCCTAAAACGCAAAGTGCATTGCTTGAGGCAATGGAAGAGCAGCAAGTTACAGTAGATGGTACTAAGTACACATTACTAAATCCTTTTTTTGTAATTGCCACGCAAAACCCGCTTTATCAGTCGGGTACTTACCCACTACCAGAATCGCAGTTAGATCGATTTTTAATGCGTATAAGTTTAGGTTTTCCTCCTAAAGAGGCTGAAAAACAACTTATTTTAAACATTAAACCGCGAGACTACAGCCAATTACCACAAAGAATAGACGCTAAGCAGCTACAACAAATTCAAACCTTAATTAACCAAATTGTGATAAGTAGCCCTGTAATCGATTATATTATTGAATTAGTAACGCATACTCGTCAAAGCGCAGCATTTGCAGGCTCGCTCTCTCCTCGGGCAAGTATGGCGCTGGCTAAAGCGGCTAAGTCGTGGGCATTTATTGAAGGGCGCGAGTTTGTAACCCCTGACGATGTACAAGCTGTATTTGCAAGTGTGTGCCAACACCGCTTAGGACTGCATAACGAGTCAGGCGAAGCGCAAGTAAATGAAATTTTAAAAACCGTTGCTGTGCCAGTTTAACGTGTTATTTAAAAAAAAAGCCAAAAAGGTCAGTATATTAGGCGCATTAAAAAAGCGTTTACTTAATAAACTACTTAAAAACAAGCATTCAAAGCAATCCATTACGCTGGCTCATAACAATATATATGTAGTGCCCTCGCAACTCGGCTTTTACTTTATTATTGTGGCTATTTTAAATTTTGTTATGGGCATTAATTATCAAAATAACTTAATTTTGGTGATGGCTTATTTAATGTTTGTGGTGATGATTATTGCCGTTCTGCTTGGTTATACAAATGCCAAAGGGCTAAAAGTTGAATATATAAAAAGTTTTGCCAGCTTCTCACCAAATAAAGGCTCGGTTAAATTTATTTTAAAAGCCCCTACACTTACGCAATCAGTATCGCTTAGCTACTCGAGTGACCCTGAATATGCAAAGCACTTAGCGCAAGTTACGCCCAAAGACAGCGCTTTAATTATTAACCTACCTTATAATGCCCGCGGTAAATATACCCTTGAACGTTTTAAAATACACAGTAATTACCCATTTGGGCTGGTAAGCGTGTGGAGTTATATACAACCCAATGACTCTGTTTACGTTTACCCTGCGCCAGAGCATGTATTAAACGACACTTACAACAGTACGTTTGAACACACAACGCAAACAGGCAGTATTAAAGAGCCCGGCAGCGAAGAGTTTGATGAGCTAATTACGCATTTACCAGAAATGGGATTGCAGCGAATTTCATGGAAACATTACGCTAAATCGCAGCAGTTACTCGTAAAAGAATTTATAGATTATAAAAAGTCCGATATTGTTTTTGATTTTAACCTGCTAACGGGTAACACCGAGCAACGCTTGAGTCAGCTTTGCTTTTTAGTGTGTAATGCATGCGAAAACAACACGCCGTTTACACTAATTTTACCCTCAGCAAATTACAAAGCAACTAACGACAAGCACGATAAATCACAGTGTTTAGCACTTCTGAGCGAATACGGCGGAGCAAATAATGGCTGAGCTATTAAATTACCGGGCAATTAATTTAGCAATGAGCTTTATATATGCCTGCTTATTTGCGTTTTATTTATCGCATATGCCCATACTGTTTATTGGGGTTTTATCGCTTTTATGCATTTGGAACGTGTACTTAACACTGACTAACAACCCTAAACCTAACGCGTGGCTTGCAAATATTTTGGCTGGATTAGCTTTAATATTAATGATTTACACCATAGGTATAGGCGATACAGTCATATTGTTTGTTGCTATGTTATTGCTCTCTAGTATTTTTAAATTACTGCAGGCTAAAACAAAAAAACATTACCATATTATTGTCACACTCACGTTTTTTTCTATTTCATCGGCGTATTTGTTTAACCAAAGCATAATAACCACCTTAACCATGAGCGCCCTATTTTTACTCAACTTTGCTGTATTGAGTTTAATTGAATCTTCTCATAGTTTAAAATTAGCCTCTAAGCAAAGTGCTAAGTTGTTATTTATTGCTTTGCCCTTAGCTATATTTTTGCTGTTGTTTTTACCTAAAATGCCCGCTTTTTGGCAGTTACCTGGGCCCAAGCTTGCTAAAACAGGGCTCTCTGAACAGGTTGATCCGTTTGATATTGCAAAGCTGTCTAATTCTGATGAACTGGTTTTTAGAGCGCGTTTTGATAACGACACGCCCGCCTCACCTTATTATTGGCGAGCACTTGTACATGATACCTTTGATGGTAAAGCGTGGAAAACATCTGATTTATTAAAATATAATAATCAAAGTGCTGATCCCAATAAACAAATTGCAGTACAAAATACCTACACAATTATTGCCGAGCCTGCTAATCAAAAATGGTTATATGGGCTTGGTTACGCAACCAGTAACAATAAAAATGTTGAAAGTAATGCGCTAGGGCTATTACGAAAAAAACAATATCAAGCTAAAAGCTTGCAGTATCAGGTATCAAGTACAGCACTGAGTACAGAGCAACTTTCAGATTGGCAAACCGCTTATTACACACGCTTAAATAACCAAACAAACCAACAAGCAGCCAAGCTTGCTGCCAAACTTAAACAATCAACCACCTCGCAAAGCGACTTTTATAATGCATTGCTTAGCTACTTTGCTAAACAAGAATTTAGTTACACGTTAACCCCCGAGCCTATGACCGGTGACAGCACTATTGATCAATTTTTATTTGATAAAAAGCGCGGCTTTTGCGGCCATTACGCCAGTGCAGCAGCGTATATTTTTAGAAGCGCCGGTATTCCCGCGCGCTTGGCCAGCGGTTATTTAGGTGGTGAAAAAAACCAAACAAATAATTATTTATCGGTTCGTCAATACGATGCCCACGCTTGGGTTGAAGTGTATATTAATAATCAGTGGCAAATTTTTGATGCCACTGCGGTGGTCGCCCCCGAGCGGTTAAATGGTTCACTTTCACAAAACGAAGAACTCAATGATGAATTTAAAAGTAATCTCGATTTTGGCTTAGTGAGTTTAAGTAACTTTGCAGCCGTTAATTGGTTAAGGCTCAAACTAGAAACCCTTGATTACCAATGGACCAGCTGGGTACTTGGCTTTGACGAAGAAAAGCAAAGCAACTTTTTAAAATCACTTTTTGGTAGTAAACATCTTTGGCTGGTACCTTTAGCGGTTATTATAGGACTTGCTTTTAGCTTTGCTGCTTACTTTATTTATTTAAATTGGCCACGCAATAAAAGTAAACGGCCGCCGTTAGTTTCAGAATTTGAAGCAGTTAAGCACTGGGCAGATAAAAACGACATAGCGGCGCCTAGTCACTATTCACCTAATCAGCAGTTAATATACTTTGCTGAGCAAATCCCTGATGCTGCGGAACCATTAAGCGAATTTAGCTATTTATTTAACCAAGTGCGCTACGCTAAAAAACCTTTTACTAAAGAACGTAAAAATCAGGCTAAAGATCTGATAAAATTAATTAAATCTTCAAAATAGAGAAAACTATGAATGCGGTTGTTATAGGCGTTATTTTAATGCTTGGGCTCTCCTTAGCCCGTGTAAATGTCATTGTAGCTATGATAATTAGTGCACTTGTAGCTGGTTTAACAGCGGGTTTAGGGATAAAAGAAAGTGTTGATGCATTTAATTCTGGCTTGTCGGCCGGCGCTGAAATTGCACTAAGTTACGCAATGTTAGGTGCCTTTGCAGTGGCTATTTCAAAATCGGGATTAACCCGTATCCTCGCCGAAAAGCTATTAAACAAAGTGAATGCACAAGGTGCTGGCAGCGAAACCTTTTTAAGCTATTTTATTTTATTAATTATATTAGGCTGCGCTATTTCTTCTCAAAATTTAGTGCCTGTGCACATAGCCTTTATACCTATTTTAATCCCCCCTTTGCTGGTTGTGTTTAATCAACTACGTTTAGACCGCCGCGCCATTGCCTGTATATTAACGTTTGGTTTAGCTACCTCTTACATGGTATTGCCTTATGGATTTGGTGGCATTTACTTATACTCTATTTTGCATAAAAACTTAGTTGATAACGGCCTAGACATAGTTAACACACAAGTGCCTATGGCAATGATTATTCCTGCCTGCGGTATGTTGGTTGGGTTAATTATTGCGGTATTTATAAGTTACGCAAAACGCCGTGACTACCAAGCGCAACCGTTAACAACACAAAGCAAAGCTAGCGACATTGAGAAACCAAAAAAAGTGATGATCGTGGGTTTGTTTGCTGTACTTTCATCATTGGTTGCACAGAACCTGAGTGGCTCTATGATATTAGGCGGCCTTGTTGGCGTAATGATATTTAGTGTTTTTGGTGTTGTTAAGTGGGAAGAAAACGGCGACGTATTTAGTAAAGGCGTCGCCATGATGGCGATGATTGGCTTTATTATGATTTCGGCTCAAGGATTTGCCTCAGTAATGAAAGCAACCGGTGATGTAGCAAGTTTAGTTCACAGTGGCGCGGCGTTATTTGATGGCAATAAGCCCCTCGCTGCGGCCTCTATTTTATTGGTGGGATTATTGATAACAATGGGTATTGGTAGTTCGTTTTCTACAGTGCCAATTATAGCTACCTTATTTGTTCCTTTATGTTTAGATTTAGGTTTCTCGGTTATGGCAACAGCGGCTTTAGTGGGTACAGCGGGTGCATTAGGTGATGCGGGCTCTCCAGCCTCTGACTCTACACTTGGGCCAACCTCGGGTTTAAATGCCGATGGTCAACATGACCATATACGAGATTCGGTGATCCCCACCTTTATACATTTTAATATTTCATTACTTATATTTGGTTGGATTGCGGCTATGGTGCTTTAAGACTTCTGCACTTATAGAGTGTATAATTCATTATTTTTAAGGCATGTATTTCATGCCTTTTTATACCTCCCTATTTTGCTGACCTAATTTATATATCTTCATAGCTGCGAAGATTGCTTTTTATAACAAACCAGTATGATGTGTTCTTTTTATATAATTAAATAAGCACCTAATAAAGGTGCTTATTTAAAGGCCGCTTGCCTTAATATTTACTTATCAAAACCGTAAATCATTTTATCGCACACAACCGGTGTCGGTCTGTGATCATCATCTACCGCTACAAAGGTAAAGCTGCCTGAAATAGCCGAGTGCTTATCATCTTTATGCATGGTTTCTAAACAAATATCCACATCCACTTTTAGTGATGTATTGCCCACATGCACAACTTTAGCAATTAGCTCAGCAAAAGTGCCCGCTGGAATAGCCTCTTTAAAATCAACTCTATCAGATGAAATAGTCACTAACGGCTTTCGGCAAAAACGAGTGGCGGCAATAAAAGCAACCTCGTCCATCCATGCTAACGCATCGCCACCAAATAATGTGTTGTGATGATTAGTGCGCCCAGGAAACACCGTTTTAGTAACCGAGGTCGTTGAGTCTTCAATACGCTTTGCAATAATTGCATCGCGGTTAATGTCTGTCATAGTATCTACTTTTTATTAGCAAGCTTATCTTGCATCAATAATGCTGGGTCTAGGCGCTCGCCTTCCCAGTTAAAACGCCAATCAAGGTGTGGGCCTGTTACACGCCCTGTTGCACCTATTTCGGCAACTTTGTCGCCTTGGCTTATTGTATCGCCTACTTTTACATCTAATTTGCTTAAATGAATATATGTAGAGGTAACGCCATGGCCGTGGTCAATAATAAGCGTACCGCCAGAGTAGTATAAATCGGGGTCAGCAAACACCACGGTGCCACTAATCGGAGCATAAACAGGCGAGCCGGTTTTATTGGCAATATCTAAACCGAAATGTGGGCGTCGCGGTTCGCCGTTAAAATAACGTTGGCTACCATAAACACCCGATATACGTCCTTGTGCAGGCTTTAATACCGGGTCTAAAAAGTACTGTAAATCAGAGTTAACCGCGCGCGCTTTACGTATTGCTTGCGCCTCACGGCTAATACGTGCGCTTACTTCTTTAGGGGGCGACACATACTTTTTAGCCACACCGGTAATTTTATCAATTTTATAATCGCGTTTAGTGATCATTAAATCTTGCGTGTGTGTTTTACCGTTATTATCTACCCACGTAAGGGCGTGTTTTGCTTTCGCGTCGCGACCAAAGCCAAACACAAAATCGCCA
The DNA here is from genome assembly GCF_028599215.1 of Pseudoalteromonas sp. Angola-30. Classification (NCBI taxonomy): domain Bacteria; kingdom Pseudomonadati; phylum Pseudomonadota; class Gammaproteobacteria; order Alteromonadales; family Pseudoalteromonadaceae; genus Pseudoalteromonas; species Pseudoalteromonas sp. Angola-30. Next base: position 21,821 of record NZ_JAQREI010000019.1, on the reverse strand, counting down.
GAGTCTGATAACTTTAATGTTTTACCATCTAGCGATACCAACTTTACGTTTTCAAGCTTGCCTGTCACTAAGCCGCCCTGCGTAAGGTGCCCTTTTAGCTCAAGCGCTAATGCACTAAAGCTAGTTGTGGTTACAAGCGCTGTGGCTAAAAGAGTTTTAAGCATAACTAATCGATCCCTTTCCTACGCCTTCATATGCGGTAATTTTTACGTCTTTGTCTGGGTATTCTGCCTTAACTTGCTCAGCAAGGTGTTGAGCAATACATTCTACCGTTGTATCAACAGGTAAAATGTCACAGCGTGACTCGCTAATCGCCATTTCAAAGTAACCTTGTGCAGCGGTGTAAGCAAAACACACATCATCGTTTTTAGCGCTTATGTGTTTTAATTCGCTTGCAGCGATTTGGTCTTCACGTGTAGCTAAGTAAATATCTTGCCATTTTTCTGCCCATTGTTTTTGTAAGCGTGGCATAGACATACCATCTAAACTAATACCAATTTGCGAGCGATGACCATGAATAATACGCTGACAGTTGCCATCGTGCTTTTTAAGGCCATGGCTGTAATGGTAATAAAAACTTTGGCTGTGCTCTGGTTTAAGCGACAACTCAATTTTTTCAATGTTTCCTGGCAGTTTTGGTAAAATAGTGTCTATTAAAAATTCAGTCACTGATTCAACGCTAATTTCTGGCGCGTCTATCATGCAATAAGCTTGATGCGGAGCACTCATGGCTAAATGGTGGTTATCACCAAATGTGCAATCGAGCGTTTTGTGCGAATCAAATTCTTGTACTGTGCCATTTAAACCTTTAGCAATTGCTAGTTTGTGGTCTAAACAGTCGTCAATTATGCCTTTAATTTGCTTTTTAACTAAGCCAAAGTCTAACACCATAGACTCTTCATTTAGCTTGCCATGCAACGTTAAGTCAACAATCCAGCTCTCGCCAACGGCGCCGCGTTTGTTACATAAGTAAGAAAAATCAATCACTGTTAGTGAGTTAACAAAAAGGATCATAAACTTCCTTTAAACTGGTTATAAGTCAGGGGTAATTATAATGATTTCTGATTGTAATTGCGCGGTTTTATAGTGCAAAAAGCAATCGCCACTACTGATTGGCGATAAATCACGCAAAAAAGTGTTTTTTTCAACTGCTCCGAGTTGTTTAGCGTACAAGTGTACGCTAAAGTACTTGGCAATTTCTAAGCGAAGATAAGTGTTATGGAACCTAAAAATAGCTATACAAAAGAAGATTTGATCCTATGTGGTCAAGGTGAAATGTTTGGTGAAGGTAACTGCCGTTTACCAAGCGACAACATGTTAATGATGGACCGTATTACTTCAATCACTGCTGATGGCGGCGAGCACGGTAAAGGCCAAATTGTAGCTGAGCTTGATATTGACCCAAGCCTATGGTTTTTCGATTGCCATTTTAAAGGCGACCCAGTTATGCCAGGTTGTTTAGGACTAGATGCTATGTGGCAACTCGTTGGCTTTTTCTTAGGCTGGTCTGGTGGCCCAGGTTTAGGCCGTGCTTTAGGCGTGGGTGAAGTTAAATTTACCGGTCAAATTTTACCTACAGCTAAAAAAGTAACATACCGCCTTGATATGAAACGTGTAATTAAGCGTAAATTATTTATGGGCATGGCTGATGGCACAGTTGAAGTAGATGGCCGCGTAATTTACGAAGCAAAAGATTTAAAAGTGGGCTTATTTCAAGACACAAGCGCATTCTAAATTAGTAATGAATCTATGCAAAAAGGCCTCCAGTTGGAGGCCTTTTTACGTTAATTCTTATCTGATGAATTAGGTTTTATACATGTTTCGGTTTTCAATTGCTTCACGCCAACCGCCTAACCATTCTGACTTAGGATCGATTTGCTGATAAGGGCATAGCTCTTTTGAGCGCCCGGCTAAACCTGCTTTAAAACCTTGAGAATGAGCTCTTTCTAAACGATCTCTTTTTTGTCTCTTCATCGGTAATATCCTCACCTTTTTTAATTATAAATTTTGTAGCATTAGTGAAATCTACATTTAATGAATAGTTAATAAAAATGTTAAATTCAAATAGCAAAATTAATTAATTTGTTTGACATTAACTAACATGCTGATGCAAAGATAATTTAACATTAATAAAAACACAGTGGTCATACCACTTCATTTCTTACTGCTTCTTTAATTTACAATACGGCTATCTAACCGCTTAAATGCACTTATGTGCTAAGGCGTGTTCTACTTTGCTGATTTAAATATCTCCATTAAAGCGATTAAATAACTGCTTAATAAAAGCACCTAATGGGCAGCATATAGTTGGTATTTATGGTGCTTTACCGCCTTGTCTAAATGCCAAACACCACTGCAAATTTAACCAGCAAAAATCAACACGACCTATTTATCCGACACAGCTTTTTTGGCTAAGTTCCAAACAAAAATGTAATCATGACGATTTTATTGCAATTTGCCCTTTTGTTTAAAAAACAACTTTAACGATTTATTTTTAAACAATTGGTATTTATGCTTGATTAATTAAAGTCGATCGGTCTAATATGGGTTAACTTTAAAAAGGCTATTAGGGGTTACTTATAATGAACACTGCTCAGGCACCTGCACGGCGCGGAAGACCCCCTAAAATACCTCGCGAAAACGCCGATACCAAAGCGCACCTTATTAGGGTTGGCCTAGAAACCTTAACTGAATTTGGTTTTAGCGCAACTGGCCTTGATACCATTTTAAAAAAAGCCGGCGTGCCTAAAGGCTCGTTTTATCATTACTTTAAAAGTAAAGAAGCGTTTGGTATTGCGTTAGTAAATGCCTACGATGACTACTTTATTACTAAGCTCAAAAAATATTTAACCGATAGCAAAACCCCGCCCCTCGAGCGCTTAATTCACTTTACGCAAAGTGCCATTATGGGCATGCAAAAATACCAGTACAAACGCGGTTGTTTGGTCGGCAATTTAAATCAAGAGCTAAATCATTTAAGTGATGAATTTAAAATCCGCTTACTACAAAGCTACGTAGCATGGCAGCAGCAAGTGGAGCAGTGTTTAAATGAAGCACAGCAACAAGGCACGATTGCTAAAACTGTTGATACGCAGCTTATGAGTGAATATTTTTGGATTGGCTGGGAAGGCGCCGTTATGCGAGCTAAACTTACCCAATCAAGTAAACCCCTTACGTTGTATACAGAAATGTTTTTACGCGCATTACTTACCTAGTGCGCATTTTATTTAGCCATTAAAAACCGATCGGTCTAAAAGGATATGTTATGAGTAACTCAGTTAAAGCTATTGTAATTACGAAAGACGAAAACTACGCTGTGGCGCTTAGTGAAGTGCAGCAAAGTGACCTACCAGATCAAAACGTGCAACTTGATGTACTTTACAGCACGCTCAATTACAAAGATGGGCTAGCCATTACTGGTAAAGGCCCTGTGGTACGTAGTTTTCCTATGGTGCCAGGCATCGATTTAGTGGGCACAGTAAGTGAAACAAGTACGGATGAATTTACTGTTGGCGATAATGTAATTCTAAATGGCTTTGGTGTGGGTGAAAAACACTGGGGCGGCCTTGCACAAAAGGCATCGCTTAATAGTGATTGGTTAATCCCCCTCCCTGCAACGCTTTCGCCAAAACAAGCAATGCAAATTGGCACCGCGGGCTACACAGCAATGCTGAGTGTTATTGCCCTTGAAAAACAAGGCATCACTCCAAGTGATGGCGAAATATTAGTGACCGGTGCAAACGGCGGTGTTGGCAGCTTTGCCATTTATTTATTAAATCAGCTGGGCTATAACGTAACCGCTGCAACAGGAAGAATGGAGCAAAGCGATTACTTAAAAGAACTGGGTGCGTCACAAATTATTAGCCGCGATGAGCTTTCAAACCCAGGTAAGCCACTTCAAAAAGAACGCTTTGCTGGTGCTATAGATTCGGTAGGCAGCCACACGCTTGCTAATATTTGTGCATCGCTTAAATACGGTGGCGTGGTTACTGCGTGTGGTTTAGCCCAAGGCATGGATTTACCCGCCTCTGTAGCGCCCTTTATTTTACGTGGTGTATCTTTAATTGGTATAGACAGCGTTATGCGCCCTAAAAAAGACAGAGTAGAAGCATGGGACAGACTAGCAAGCTTAGTAAAAGCCGATTACCTTGATAAAATTTCAACCGAAATTACACTTGAGCAAGTAATTGAAAATGCCGAGCAACTTATGGAAGGTAAAATTCGCGGCCGCGTAGTTGTTAATTGCCAAAGTTAAGCAATTTTATCTATTAAAGCCTCGTTATTAAATTTATAATGGCATTTGTATTTTTATTAATGAGGCAACACCTATGAGCAACCAAGATCTTTACAGTAATAACCCACTGCAAGGCGTAAAATTAGAGCAAGTGGTTGAAGAACTGGTTGAGCAATATGGGTGGGAGCTACTACACGCTTATTTGCAATTAAACTGTTTTAAAAACAACCCAGATGTAAAATCGGCGGTTAAGTTTTTACGTAAAACACAATGGGCACAAGAAAAGGTAGATAACTTTTACCTATACCGCCTTAAAAACTTACCTAAACCCGACGATGTGCAATACGAATTACCGCCACGAGATAGAGTTATTCCTGCGGATCATAAACCGGGGGAGCCGTGCGAATTAAGTTTTAGTGATGCAAAGCGAATTATGGAAAAAAAGGCCACTAAACAACGTGCCAGGGCACGAAAACAACGCTCAAATGCAACTAACCCGTGGGGTAACTAAGTTAACCTCAACTCTAGATAATAAATCTATCTCTAGCAGCTATTTTCAGCGCTAACAGCGTTGAATTTACTTGCAATAGGCTAGCTATTGACGCGTAAATTCGACTTTTTTTCACCGAAAACCGCTGGCTAGAGAATAAAGCTTAAAGATCATCATGATAAATTATGTTGGTCTATCTCTTAACCAGAGTTAAGGTTAAGTTATATTTTTAAAGCCAATGTATATTGGCTTTTTTTAGCCCTGCAATTTTAGGGCTTAGTAACCTCGTTTACGCCAAAAATCATTAACAGAGCCTTGCTCTTCAAGTGCAACGTTAAATGTTTTATCGGCAATAATTTTATTATTTAGGGTGAGTGTCATTCGCCAATCACCTAATTTATTTTCAATAGGCTCCCAAAGAGTATCACCTAAATAAAACTGCCAGTCGTTCTCTTTAATGTATTCAACGCCTTCAAAGGGCGGCATTATTTCGCCATTACTGTCTGGAATATCGGGGTGATAGATGCAAAAGTGAAGTTTTTCGCCTTTTGCTTTTTTGATATTAATTATTAAACCAAATTCAACATCAAGCTTGGCAATTACATTTGTTGTAAACTGCTCAATTTGTGGCAATGCTTTACTTTTGCTATCCCAGGTAGAATAAATCCCACAACTTTGAATCGACACCTCAGGTTTTGATTTTGCCATTACACCATTCTTTACTTTAGGCTGTTAATGCACTGATTTTATAATACATGCAGCTTAAGTAAAATCACCTGATTAACAAACATACTCAATGTTGATTTATTTTTGCACATTACTTGCACATTTAAGATCAAAAATAGCGTCAATTAGTACTTAATTGGCTGTGTATGATGAATCACACTCTATGTAATAAAGTTAAACTATTAAAAATATTGTTATTAAGTGCGGCAATTTCTTCTCTTGTTGCATGTGGCAGTGATGAGCAAAACCTAACAACCGCCACTGATGAAAGTACAAGTTCAAGCAGTGAACGTACAACAGCAACAAGTGGCACCAGCTCAACCGAGCAAGTCCTATGTGAATACAGTTACAATGAATACAACGACTCAACATCAGTGCAAACCACCAGTTCTGCTGATTGGGCATGCACAGGTACAACACGCGATGTAGTTGCTAATGGCATTCCAGATCATGATGTGGGCACGTTTCCTAACCCCGATAATCCAAACACCATTTCTGAGCAAACAGTGAGTGAGAGCTTTACGTTAACGCCTATACAAAGCGATACCGCAACCTTAATGGGCGGCCCTCGAGGCGTGTTAGGCATAGTACTAAATGGCGTTAAAATTGATGCTGGTACCGGCGGCAGTTGTGATGACTCTGGCGAAAATTGCTCGCTTGGCGATAACAGTGGCAACTGGAGTATTGAAGCACTAAGCCAAGATACCTTTAGTTTTGGTACTGACGATAACAACGCTCACGTACAGCCCGATGGCACATATCATTATCATGGCATGCCTGAGGGATTTATCTCCCTTAGAGGCGGCAACAGCTCAACAATGACTCTAATTGCATGGGCGGCTGATGGGTTTCCTATTTATGCGCGCTATGGCTATAGCACCGCGGATGATGCAAGTTCGTCACTTAAAGTGATGACAGGTAGCTACCAACATATTTGTACTGTGAGCGATAACCGCCCTTCTACCGATATTTATCCACTGGGAACTTTTGCACAAGATTGGGAGTATGTAGCTGGCTCTGGCGATTTAGATGAGTGTAACGGGCGCTTTGGTGTGACCCCTGAATTTCCACAAGGCATATACCATTACTATGCAACTGACACTTATCCGTTTTTTCAACGCTGTGTTAAAGGCGAGCTATAAATTTACTTATAAGCAGAGTGAATATGATGAAAATACATAAAAAAGCACTGGTTGCACTTATTTTAGTGGCCAATATTGTTATAGCACCGGTTGTTTATGCACATTTAATGGTGGCTCAACACGGAACATTAAACGTGATTGATAACCATGCCTTTATAGTGCTCTCGCTGCCCATTTCAGCATTTAATAACCTTGATGATGATTTAAATAAAAAAGTATCTATGGATGAATTTAACGCCCATAAAAAACAAATCAGCAAAACCATAATGCGAGGGGTTTATTTAAACGATCATCATTATAAGTTTTCTTTAGAGGGCTTATTACTAAACCCTGAAGTGTCGCATACTGATACTAATAACATTGAGTACATAACGATTACGGGCCGATATACAGTGCCCGATATAAGCGCACAGCTAAAATTAAACGTTAGGTTATTTAGTCAAAACTCTGATTTAAATAAGTACCACATTACCGCCACTAACAAACAGCAAAAAATGACTCATCAGTTTGCCTTAACACCGCGTACGCCTTTTAGCACAGTGTTTTAAACTAACAATTAAGTAGCCAAGGGCAGACTTAATATTAAGCTGCCCTTTTTTAATTTATTGCGCTAATAATTTTGGATTTTTAGGAAAGAAATTCTCTGGTTGTTTTTCACAAAGCGAAAATTCGCGAGTGTTTTTATAAGGAAGCTTCATAAATCCTGCTACTCCCACATCAGTAATGTTAACTGCATACTGCATTAATTTATTAAGTAACCGTTTAAACTCTACTTCTTTGCTTTCATCGAGTAAGCGATAGTAATGGTGTATTTTCATTCTATCTGGCAGGGCTTCAAATATAATACAGCCAGTATGATGAATTTGGTTTAGCTCAAACACGCATCTAATCACTTTTTTAGGAAGTTGCAGCTGCTCATCAGGGTCTTTACCGTCTTCAAAGTAAGAATGTGGACGTGCAATTTCGTTTGCCTTCATGCTAACAACTTCATAATCAAGCTCAGGGAGGTTATCAAACTTAAACGCCCCGGTGCCATCTCGCTCTAATTGAATAGTTTTACGCGCATCAAATAAACAACACTTAAATAAACCTTTTTGACTTATCGCTTGTGCAAGCATCACGGTATTATTAATGGCATCGGTAAAGGCTGTTTTTAAACTTTCATCATGCATAATAAGCGATGACTCAACAAACACCGACTCATCTTTCCAATGAAAGCTCAATCCACCCACTACCGGGTATTTAGCTAGGCGGCTGATAGAGGCCAAAAAGGCTTTTTCGGTATCGCCGGTATCAAACAAAAACTCTTTATAGTAGCGATCTAATTGAGCATCGTTTACATCAAGCAATTGTTGATTATGATCGGCTTGTCGTAAAAACTGTTTTCGCGAGCTATATACTACGGTGTCGGGCTTATCGCCTTTACCAAACCAATACGGAATAGCAGGACGAGGCTCCGCTTTTTTAAGCTCAGGTAAATACGCCTTAGCCATTTTGGTAATGTTACGCATAAAGTAATCGCCTGCGCCATCGCGTATGGTTTTATTTTTAGACAGCATGCCATCAATAACATTTGCAAGCTCTTTGGGTAAGCCAAGCGAGCTTGCAGGAATGGCTTGCGCACCAAAACGACACGACTGAGCGGAGGCAAGTGCATATAAGGTAGAAGCCACACCTTGTTCATCAAAGCGTGGGGATGACTTCTCACCCGACATTTGCGCATCACCTATAAAATACACATCGCCCATTCTGGCATTGGTAGTGCTTAAATCTCCCGACATTAAATCCATAAAATTACTGGCTATAGGCTCCCCCTTACTATCAACCTGTGCGTAAACAGAACTTCCCCAATCAACTAAAGACAGCGCATCGCTTTGCTCATCCCATACTAAGTTAGAAGGTTTAATATCGCCATGCACTATAGGTTGAGGGGTTAAACCATTTTTATGATTACGCAAATCAATTAATACATTACGTAGCCGCACCGCTAATTGCATTATATGGGCGGCACTAAAACGCCCTTTTTTTAGCGATACTTTTTCAAGGTCTTCTCCAATGGCACGGGCCATCATTAGAATACCTTGCTTTTTTATACGCTCAAAAGCATAAAAGGTAGGCACTAGCGGGTTATTAATTTGCGAGAGCATATACGCTTCGTCTTCTAGGCGGTCGCGCACACTTTGGGCAAGCGTAATACGCGAGAACTTAAACACCCAAGGTAAGGCATTTTCGTCATTGCCAGCAAACACAAACCCAAACGCGCCTGAGCCAATCATCTCTACATTTTTATACCCAAGCGCACTCAGTTGTTTAATACAAATATTAAGCCATTGACGGTGTTTTTTGGCATCTCTATGTGACAGCAAATAAACAGATTGCTCTTCGTTAATATAAAAATTGCGAATTTCTTTGGCTTTCAATACAGGCTCTTTGTTTTATAGGTTAAATAGTGAGTTAGCCACATGATTATTAGTGTTATATAGCCAGATTACAATACTCACTAAGTAGTTTTTACTAATACCTAAAAAGCTAACTAGCCAAGTGCTAAACATGCACTATTACACCTTGCTAACAAATGTTGCATCCAATCGATTAGCTAAGCCGTATTTAAACTATCTGCTTATTTTAGATAGTAAATACATAGGGATTTTAGCGATGAAGAGATTAGCTTTACTTACACTGAGCACGTTATATAGCATTAGCACCTACGCTAATATAGAGACCCTTACTGTTTATGGGCATAGAGATGGTTTAATTGGCGAGTCTATCAGTGCCTCAAGCGGTATCATTGGTCAAGGAGAAATACAGCAGCGCCCCATGCTCAGAAGCGCCGAAATGTTAGAGCTTATTCCAGGCATGGCGGTTACACAACATAGTGGCTCGGGTAAGGCTAATCAATACTTTATTAGAGGCTTTAATTTAGATCATGGCACCGACTTTGCCACCAGCATTGAGGGCATGCCCATAAATATGCGAAGCCATGGACACGGGCAAGGTTATACCGATCTTAATTTTATTATTCCAGAAGCTATTTCAACTATTAATTACCAAAAAGGATCATACAGCGCTACACAAGGGGACTTTTCAAGTGCGGGGAGTGCGCAATTTAATTTAGCTAATAACTTAAAGCACAAGCAAATAGAGCTAAGCATTGGTGAAGATAACTATAAACGTGCAGTAGTGCTTAGTGCAGTTGATGTATCTAATGCCAAGTTAATAGCAGCAGCTGAGTGGCAAGGCTACGATGGCCCATGGGATGATATAAACGAAAACGTAAATAAAAAAAATGCCCTACTTCGTTATGTTGGCAAAGCTTTAAATGGAGATTTATCTATTACAGCAATGGCCTACGACAACACATGGCAATCAGCCGATCAAATTCCACAGCGCGCAGTGTCACAAAATATAACGTCACCCTTAGGGTCGCTTGATACCACCCTTGGGGGGAGTTCGAGTCGCTATAGCCTATCAAGTGTTTGGCAAGGCAAGCATATAAAAACCAGTATTTATGCCATAAATTACGATTTAACGCTGTTTTCTAACTTTAGCTATTTTTTAAACGACCCTATAAATGGCGATCAGTTTAACCAACAAGATAGCCGCACTATTTATGGTGGTGAGCTAAGTTATCAATTTGACTCCCTTACTGCTGGTTTAAATATGCAGCACACTGCTGGGCTTGAGGTTCGCCATGACGATATAGACAAGGTAGGACTTTATAACACTAAAGCGCGAGAGAGACTCAATACAATAAGACAAGATGCCATAAAACAAACAAGCTATTCGAGTTATTGGCAAACAAAAATACTTTTCACACCTAAATTAGAGGCAACAGCAGGCGTGCGGTACGACTATTTTGATACCGATGTAAGCAGTATCACACAGGTAAATTCGGGCAAAGCAAACGATGACTTAGTAAGCTTTAAAGGCAGTTTAAATTATAAACTTACTGATTTGTTAGTCGCTTATGCAAACTGGGGGCAGTCTTTTCATTCAAACGATGCCCGCGGCACTACCATTAATATTGACCCTGTTAGCCGACAAAATGCCGAAAAAGTAGATTTACTGGTAAAAAGTGAAGGTGCTGAACTAGGCCTGCGTTTTGCCGATGATCAAAACGTTAATTTATCCGCCGCTTTATGGTGGCTTACACTCGACTCAGAGCTTTTATTTGTAGGTGATGCGGGTAATACAGAGCCCAGTGATGCATCAAAACGTTATGGTCTAGAGCTAAGCGCGTATTACTGGATTAATGAACGCTTTAGCCTAGACATGGAAGCCTCGTTTACTCGTTCAAGATTAAATATAAACTCTGACAAGAACTATATAGAAGGCGCAGTACCTGTTGTTGCAAGTGCAGGTTTAAATTGGCATATAAGTCAAATGTGGCAATCATCATTTAGAGTACGCCACATAGGTAAACGTACGCTTTCTGACTCTGGTGATATTCGCTCTGAACCATTAACGGTAGTTAATAGTGCTATTAGCTATAAACAAACTCACTGGAAAGTCGATTTTGAACTACTGAATTTATTTGATAGTAACGATCACGATATAGATTACTACTACGCTTCGCGCTTACCGGGCGAGCCTGCACATGGTGTAGAAGATAACCACTTTCATCCTATTGAGCCTCGCACAGCCCGCTTATCAATTAGCTTATTGTTTTAACCGAGCAAAACACTGTATATAAAAACAGTATATATAAAGGCGCACCTTAATACATTTTTTAAGGTGCATTTCGCTGAGATGGCACTGTTTTAAAACTTTTTAACATAGCGTGGGGATCTACGTTTTTACTATGTTGGCTGCTCGCCTGTGCCCACCACATCAGTTGGCTAAAAGTACGCGAATAATAATTAAACCACGATTTTTCTTCTTCGCCCTCTTGCATTGAACCATCGCTATTTAGCACCTCTTGCGCCTTTGGTACATGAACCATTGCAGAGACTGGCAAACACCCAAGTTCTGATAAAAAGGTACGTAAACTAATTGCCGCACGTAACCCTCCCCATTGCCCTGCCGAATAGGTGACAATAGCGCTTGGCTTATACGAGAACAAAGAACTGCCAAAATGGTTTAGCAAATCAGCTAATGCCGGGCTCATACTATGATTGTACTCTGGGCTTACCATTATATAGCCATCGGCTTGGGTAATTTTATCTGCTAAGGCTGTTAAATGTGCTGGAGCTTGGCTTTTTGCATAGGCAAAATGAGGTTTAAACACATCCTCTGAAGGAAAGTCGAGCGCGTCTATAAGTTCAAACTCGTGCTCGCTGTAGCGCTGGTTTAAACATTTGAGGCATGACTCAGCTACTCGCTCTCCTAATCGTGCTGGCTTAGGGGGTGTGCTATCTCTAACGGTGCCTAAAAAAACTAAAAATTTCATAAAAGCCTCCTTAATTGAGTGTTGTACCCACTATACCTTGAACCTAAAACATATTAAAAATGCGAGACTTTTATTTGTTTGCACAATTTTTAGCACTCTAAACAAAAATTAATAAGGGTGGCACCCATCACTTACGCTTTAATGCTAACGCCAAGCCTACCCTCAATTAAATTGATAACTAACACCAAACCCTGCCCAAAATAAGGAGCGTAAATGTTCATCATCGCTATAGTGTGCAGCATCTTTGTTTATTGCAACGCTGTAACTGGCATAGCCAGATAGCATGACATTATTTAATAGTTGATAAGATAAATTAGCAGCAAGTTTTACGTTATTAAGGCCATTGTGGCCATCACTTACATAACCACTATTAAAACCCGCCGCAGTTTGCAGCTCCAATCGCATTAAATCACTAAATGCATACTCTTTTGTAATTGCCAGCTCTATAAAAGAGCCACTGAGCGATAACGAGTGGTAAATACTCGCCATTGCATGTATATCCCAATCATATGCATAGCTTATATCTAGGCTAAGCTCATTATCATGGGAATTTACTCCTTCCTCGCGTGCTTTTATATGGTTGTAACCTGCATACAAAGTTAGGTGCTCTGCAAGCTCAGTTGAATAAATAGCATTTAAATTTAGCTCATCGTAGTCATTATCAGTGTCTGTTGCTAACCAAGGGATAAACGTAAAGTCATTGTAATTTATTTCGCCCGCAATAGAGGCTAAAGCGCTACCGGGCAAGTTATCGCGCCCTTCTGTCACATAATGGCTTTCCCATAAAGGATGAATATGAATATTTAATTTTTCATTTTCGTGATCAGGGTGTGCAACGCTTTTTATATTACCCCCTACACCTACCTCAAGCTCTTGTAGCGATTCATTCGCAGCGCTTTTACTCGTACCTAAAGCCAGCGACATAATGCAGATCAAGTGAGAGATTTTTAAATTAGTTTTCATTAAAAGGTCCAAAACCAAAAAGTTGCGCATAATAGTGCTATTTAACGAAGCCCAGCAATAAAAAGATGCCTTTTTAAACAATTTATTTAAAAAATGGCTCATATCATTAAAAAACTAAGTAACTTGCTCATTTTACAATCTATAAGGTAGGATAAAAATGAGAAACCAACAACGCACATGGCTGATTTATAAATATAACTCGCGCACATTGTGCATTTAACAAGCAGGTAATCGTTTGGCTCTTTAAATCTATATATAAGTTGGTATCCTACGCGGCTTTTTGATAATCATATTAAAATAATTACCGAGAGTTTAAGGTTAATTAGCCAAGGTGGGGCTCTCGCTGCATGGCACGTAAAGTGGCAGCAATCTAGGTTCAACGTAATAAAACGTTGTTCTAAATTTAAAAGCAAATATTAAGGTAACAGTATGCGATTTGGCCCAGGATTACTTGTAACAGCCGCATTTATTGGCCCCGGAACAATCACAACGGCAAGTGTTGCCGGTGCAAACTTTGGGTTTGCATTAATTTGGACATTACTTTTTTCGGTTATTGCCACTATTTTGTTGCAGTCTATGGCTGCTCGATTAGGAGTAGCAACAGGGCAAGATTTAGCACAAGCGTTACGTGCACACATTAAAACCCCTTATCTTAAAGCGCTTGCTAGTTTTTTAGTAATAAGTGCTATTGGTGTAGGTAGCGCTGCATATGAAGCCGGAAACCTCAGTGGTGCAAGTATGGGGCTAGTTGGTATTTTCCCAGGGGTAAGTGCACAAATATGGACGCCGTTAATTGCTGTATGTAGCGCTATTCTTTTATACAGTGGTAAGCACAAAGTGGTAGAAAATGCATTAATACTGCTGGTGATCCTTATGAGCCTAGTATTTATATCTACCCTAATTATGGCTGCACCACCAATGGCTAAAGTACTCGCTGGGTTTATACCTACAATGCCAAGTGGCTCAATTACAACGGTATTGGCCCTCATTGGCACAACCATTGTACCGTATAACTTATTTTTGCACTCTGGTGTTTTAGCAGCGCAAGATCATTCTAAAAGTGATAAAGACACTGTTATTAAACAAACTAACTTAGATACAGGTTTATCAATTACGCTAGGTGGGGTGATCACCCTGGCCATTTTATCAACCGCGTCTGTTGCGTTTTATGGCACCGATGCCGGTAAAATTAGTGCAGCAAATATGGCCGTGCAACTTGAGCCATTACTTGGCGAAGCAGCGCATTACTTTTTTGCTATTGGCTTATTTGCCGCAGGATTAACCAGCGCAATAACAGCCCCATTAGCAGGCGCGTATGCGGTATGTGGCATGCTTGGTTGGTCAAGTGAAATGAGTAACACCCGCTTTAAAACAGTCGCCATTACTATTTTAGCTTTTGGTGCGTTTGTGGCCTCACTGGGGCTTGACCCTGTTGCGGTAATTATATTTGCACAAGCTGCAAATGGATTACTACTGCCCATCATTACCGCATATTTGGTGTGGTTAGTGAATCAAAAATCAGTCATGGGAAAATACACCAACTCAACACTTTTAAATGTAGTTATATTACCCGTGCTACTACTCATTTTTTCGTTAAGTTGTTACAAGCTATCAGGGTTAATTTTTTAAAACCAATTAACGTTTAACCATGGGCATGCCCATGGTTAAACATACAACCTGCGCTGCCTTGGCTGCTTTCAACTTGAATGGTGGCGTGTTCAATGTCAAAGTGGTCATGTAAATGGCTCTGTACTTCAATTAAAAAGTCGTTATTTAATGCGTTGTTGTCCGTTACTAAGTGAACAATAAGCGCAGACTCTGTGGTACTTAGTGGCCACACATGTAGCCCATGCACACCTGTTACATGCTCAATGCTTAAAAAATACTGCTTTAGTTTTTCTATACTAATATTTTTGGGTACGGCGTCTGTGGCGTAATTAAGCGAGTCTTTAAATAATCCCCATGTGCCAATAAACACAATCACGACAATACTCAAACTTACAACAGGGTCTACCCACTGCCAGTTTTTAAATAAAATAACAATGCCAGCAATTACCACCCCTAAAGACACCGCTGCATCGGCCGCCATATGTAAAAAGGCACCTCTAATATTTAAATCGTGCTTTTGCCCCTGCACAAACAACAACGCAGTTAATGTGTTAATTACTACACCAATAAGCGAAACCACTATAACTGTCATGCCTGTAACCGGCTGAGGATTTTCAAAACGCTCTATGGCATGCCAAGCTATGCTAGCAAGGGCAGCCATAAGTAAAACAGAGCTCATTAAAGACGCTAACACCGTTGATTTTTTATAGCCAAAGGTGCGCTTGTCGGTAGCTGCTTTACTTGCCAAAACATTTGCCCCCCACGCAAGTAATAAACTAACCACGTCGCTTAGGTTATGCCCTGCGTCGGCTAAAAGCGCAAGGGAGTTGGCAAAAAAACCGTACCCTGCTTCTATCACGACAAATATAAGATTGAGTAAAACGCCTATAGCAAACGCGCGATTATAGTGACTAATATGATGGCTGTGATCGTGACTCATGTTGCTCCTTACATAGTAAATAACTTGATTAACCTGAGCTGTAGAAATCTATTTTTAGCGCTCACTGTTTTTAATTTATAAGGTTAATGAGGTATGTGTTCGGAAAAGTTTAAGTGTACCTAATAAATAAAACAGCCCATAAATACTGCATACAATTGAGCTTACAATCCAAAATACAATTGAGTTGTGATGAATAAACTGACTGGTTGTTACAAAAGGAGCGATTAATCCTGCTATCCCCCTTAGTAAATAAACACCTGTTATTAATACCAAAGCCGTTTTTAATAAAGGCAGCTTTATAATAACACCCGCGCCAGAGAGCGCATACATGCCCCATATAGCCAGTATGGCTGATATAATTAAAGTAACAAAGGTAGGATACGTACTTCCCTGCTCAGCCAACTGCGCCATGTGCTCACCAGCACCAAAAAAGCGATACCAATCAGGGCCGCCAAAAATACAGGCAATATGTAAAAGTGACGCTATAAAACTTAAAACCCCCGCTATAACCAATAGCTTATTAAACTTCATATACTTATAAACCTAAGTTATTGGCTTATGTAAGCAACAAAACCAATTAACGCTGCGTAAAAGCTAAAGCCAAGTAAACATATTAGGTAAACGTTTTTAGCTTTATTTGCCTTAAAGCTCACATAATCTTTAATGTCAGCTTTAAACTTACCAAAGGTGAATACGTTTAAAATTGCACAGCCGGTAGAGTACAAAATAAACCCTAAAATGGTTTCTATCATTAGCCACATAACAATATCTAAAGCAATGCTCATAACACTCATCCATTAAGTAATGTAAAAACAGCGTATCAAATCTCTAGTTGATTATCAGCGTATTTATAGCGTTAAGGTGTAACAATAAATTTCGTAAGCCCTATTAATTGCCCCGACTCAGTTACCACTTTTACTTGCCACTTGCCTTTAGCATCATGCGGAAAATTTACTTTATGAGTCCATGCTCTGTAGCCTTGTTTTCGCCCGCCATTAATATTGAGCGTAATTCTGTCGACCTCTTTTTTATTGTGTATCCATACATGGAATATTTTTTCGTTTAGGCCTCTTGGCGCTTTTACTGCGGTCCATGTGTATAACCCTTCATGATGAAGTGTATATAAATCAAGAGTATCAATGCTACCTAGTGGTTTTTTATGCTCAACATCTACTTTGTGTGCCAAGGTAATATCGGTTAAACGCAGAGCTGCTGGCGGTACAAAGCTGCGAAGCTGCCAAACCCCAGCGCTTATTACACATAAAATTAAAACTAAAATAGGAAAACGCCACCAGCGCGCATCAGGCATTAAGTTTGTTAAGCTAGGTAAAGTAATAAGCACTGAGGTTACAAGCGCAATTGCTAAGCTTTGGCTCGTAGTTAGGTTTAATAAAATAGGTAACGTAACAAGCAAAACCACAAATAATGCAAAGTTATGAAATACTGTAAACAGTGTGCGGTTTTTAGCTAACTTTTTATAGTAAATTGGATCTATTACCGATATAAAGGCACATATAATAATCAGCGATGTGAATAGTGCTTGTGGGTGATCCCACTGGGTAGCCGCTAAAAAAAACGGTAACGCAAAAAATAGGCTTTCTTGTTGCACCATTTGCAGTGCAAAGCGCATTACATTAGGAGATACGGCTACCCCAAAGCGCTCTTGTACTTTATCGCGTAGCCAATTGTCGATAATCAACCAAAACCAGCTCACCAGTAAAACAATGGCAATAACCTGCGAGAACGACTCTTTTCTATCAACCATTACATAGCTTGCAACACCTGAGCAAAACGCCAATACAGCCAATAGCCCTGGTCGCTTTTGCATTGCCACTATAAATTGAGTAATGAGATTTTTTAGTTTGTTCATTTATTTTAGTGTCCGTACATAATGTACTTTATTATTATCAAGTTAGCTAAATCAGTGTAACTAAGCGTAGATGAACAACACATAGATGCCTGCAGGTATTATTGTTAGTTGTTGCATTAAAAACCACTCCCTTTTAACCGCTTTCTTAATTAATAAGTGCCTATAACTCGCCGTAAAACTACAGTAATTTTTAAAACTGTAACTTTAAGCATTAATTAAAATAAGGGTTACAGCCGTGCCTGAATTTTATTAATGCTTAACGTGAATTTACCACAACAAACACATCTAGACGTCTAAACACCTATATATTATACGCTGCACTATTTTTTTACATGCCTAAAAACAGGTTTATGTTCTCTCAGTAACACATTTAATTTATATAAATGAATCAAACTCATGTTTTATGTGAAATTAAACCGTTTTTATTAAAGCACCAATCAACGTATAAATTATCCATCGGCCAGCGCTTATAAGCACTAAGCCTGTTTATTACAAAACCACCCTTTGAGCACGCTAAAGGCTCAGGTTTTAAATATACAATATGGATAGAGTCACCATGAGTAAAAACATTACATTTAATATTAAAAGTCAGCGCCTTGATGAAAACTACCAACCCGCTGAAAACACCCGTATTACCACTAATTTTGCAAACTTAGCACGAGGCGAGCACCGCCAACAAAACTTAAGAAAAGCGCTAAATATGATCAACAACCGCTTTAACACCCTTGCTAATTGGGATAACCCAAACGCTGAGCGCTACAGTGTAGAGCTTGAGATTATTTCTGTAGATATTGGTTTAGATGAAAACAGCCAAAGCTTTCCTTCTATAGAAATATTAAAAACGAATATTATTGATACCAAAACAAACAAGCGCATAGAAGGTATTGTTGGTAATAACTTTTCATCGTACGTTCGCGACTACGACTTTAGCGTGTTACTTCAGCAACATAATAAAAATAAACCACAATTTAGTATTCCCGATAATTTTGGTGAGCTGCATGGTAAATTATTTCAATCGTTTGTAAGCTCAAACACCTATAAGCAACACTTTAAAAAGCCACCGGTAATATGCCTCAGTGTGTCAGATAACAAAACCTATCATCGCACTGCCAACGAGCACCCTATTTTAGGTATTGAATACCAACCAAACGAATCTTCGTTAACAGAGCAATACTTTAAAAAAATGGGCCTACAGGTGCGTTACTTTATGCCTGCAAATAGTGCCGCACCTTTTGCCTTGTTTTTCTTTGGTGACTTACTAAACGATTACACCAACCTTGAGCTAATAAGCACCATTAGCACAATGGAAACCTTTCAAAAAATTTATCGCCCAGAAATTTATAACGCCAATGCCAAAGCGGGTAACGCCTTTAAGCCTAATTTAAAAAATGCCGACCACTCACTTACGCAAATTATTTACGACAGAGATGAGCGCAGTAAATTAGCCGCCGAGCAAGGCAAGTTTGCTGAAGAGCATTTTATAAAACCGTATAAATCAGTGCTTGAGCAATTTACATTAGCAAACGTTTAACCTTATTTTAATAAAGGGTCACTCTTATTATGAAAACATTATTACCTACATCTACAGCTGGCAGTTTACCAAAGCCCTTATGGCTTGCAGAGCCAGAAACCCTTTGGTCACCGTGGAAGCTTCAAAACAACGAACTTATTGAAGGCAAAAAAGACGCCCTGCGCATTGCACTTCACTCACAACAACTCGTTGGTATTGACATAGTGAGCGATGGCGAGCAAACACGCCAACATTTTGTAACTACATTTATAGAGCACCTAAACGGTGTAGATTTTGAAAAACGAAAAACGGTAAAAATACGCGACCGTTACGATGCAAGTGTACCAAGCGTAGTGGGCCCTGTTAGCCGACAAAAACCTGTATTTGTAGAAAACGCTAAGTTTTTGCGCTCGCAAACTAACCAACCTATAAAGTGGGCACTACCCGGCCCAATGACCATGATAGATACACTTTATGACGACCACTACAAAAGCCGTGAAAAACTAGCCTGGGAATTTGCCAAAATACTCAACCAAGAAGCCAAAGAACTAGAAGCCGCAGGTGTAGATATTATCCAATTTGATGAGCCCGCGTTTAATGTATTTTTTGATGAAGTAAACGATTGGGGCATTGCCTGTTTAGAGCGCGCAATTGAAGGGTTAAAATGCGAAACTGCTGTGCATATTTGTTATGGCTACGGCATTAAAGCCAACACCGATTGGAAAAAAACACTTGGCAATGAATGGCGCCAGTACGAAGAAGCTTTTCCTAAATTACAGCAATCAAATATTGATATTATCTCACTTGAGTGTCACAACTCACACGTACCTATGGACTTACTTGAACTGATCAGAGGTAAAAAAGTAATGGTAGGCGCTATTGATGTAGCCACCAATGAAATAGAAACACCCGAAGAAGTAGCCGCTACTTTACGCAAAGCCCTACAGTTTGTAGATGCCGACAAACTCTACCCCTGCACAAACTGCGGCATGGCCCCGCTTTCGCGCGAAGTTGCAAACGCTAAGCTTAATGCATTGAGTAAAGGCGCGGAAATAGTAAGAAAAGAGCTATTAACGCAGTAAAGCTTGCTTTAAAACCAGCTATGTAATTAAAACCTGCGCACTTATTTTAAAATTAAGTGCGCTAATACGTATAGCTACTAAGTGGCTTGCAAGCTCAAGCGTATGTTTAGCAAAGTTGATTCAGGGTGCTAATTAGCTTTACTAAATTAAATTAAAATTTGTATGTAAAATATTATCATTGCAACAGTAATAAACGTAAGAACTCCAATAACCACAGTCCGCTCAGGAATAGAATGAACTATCAGTGATGGCATTTTTTTTAAAACAGGAAAAGTTGGAAAAAAGAAAACTGAATGCTTTTCAAAATTTTTATATTTATCCCACACCTTTGAGAAAAACAGCTTGATACCTGAGAGATACATCAATACAAAAGTAGAAGCCCCAAGCACTTCTACCATGGCCATAAGTTCAATACTTACCATTATTTCTGGCCCAGCTAATAGCATGACTATGATTACCGCTAAAGCGTGCCAAAACCCCTTTGACATCGCTATTTTTATCCTATCAAACACCAAATTTTCCTTGTAAAGCTAACGAGCAGTGACGTAGCTGCATAATTGCGAAGAGCCGCTGCGTTACTGTCCCAGTGAACGTGTTTAGCGTTTTGTTATATGCCGTTTTTTCTACGTCCATCTTCATAAAGAACAAAACAGTCTGCACTAATTTTACGAGACTGTTTTTGTACTTCGCACTCTAGTAAAGCTCTTTTGTTGGCGAGTTCTTGATTCGGATATCCATACCCATAGCCACTTACCCATGCGCCGTCTTTTTCCACGGCAACTGCATAAGCTTTCTGATTCCTATAATTTAGATATCTTTTTATATCACTATCCATTTCCGTTTTTGTAGCTTCTGGAATTGATGTTGTAGCGCAAGAACAAAGAACAACTATTGATAATGGTATTAGAAAAAGCTTCATTGTTTAAAACTCCTTTTTAGGCATATGATGAGCCTTTAGATTAACTCGTTATTAAATTTGTTTTTATTGATTAACAAACCATAGCTGTGTTCCTATTTTGGTTCAATTGATTACTGTATTTTTACGCAGAATATTAAAGTGTTTGATATTTGTTTTAATTGGCGTTTTGAAGGGATTACGGGTGTTTGAGTGGCTTTTATTTAGGGTGAAAGGGGGTAATCTCCCCAAAAAAATAATAGAAGCCAAATGTAGAACTTTCTCTTATTGTAAACACAGGAGAAAATTATGAAAAAAACACATTTTACAGACAGCCAAATCCTTGCCGTTTTAAAACAAGCAGAAAGCGGCGTGCCTATTCCTGAGCTGTGCCGCGAACATGGCATGGGCAATTCAACCTTTTATTAATGGCGCGCTAAATACGGCGGTATGGATGCGTCTTTAATGACACGAATTAAAGAACTTGAAGATGAAAATCGTCGTTTAAAGAAAATGTATGCTGAAGAGCGGTTAAATCTGATTTTATTCAAGAGACAATGGCAAAAAAGTGGTGAAGGCTTCTGAGTAAATTATTAAATCTGAAAATTATTAAATTTGACACCCACTTTATTAAATCTGACACCCACTACCTAGATTCTAATTGGAAGTGCACCACCTAATTCATTATAGACTTCATTTGGTGTTTTAAATCCTAAACATTTTCTAGGGCGATTATTTAGTTGCTCCTCTACCTTTTTTAATTGCTGATGGCTTACTTTGCTAATGCCGCGCTTTTTGCGGCGAACTTAGGCAACTTGTTAGTGAGCATCTTTAATTGGCCAGATGAACTTACGAGCCACGAAAAACACTACAACGCCTATTACTGCAGCGGCAGTTCCGCCGAAAAGTAGTGCGACCGGCCACATAGAAGCACCACCACCTTGGTAAGGCACAAAATACTCTGTATATAAC
>NZ_JAQREI010000018.1:0-84900 GCF_028599215.1 Pseudoalteromonas sp. Angola-30 | reverse complement strand
GTAAGGAGCGTGAGCAGGACGCGGAAGCTTTGCCTACATGGATGTAGGTAAGGAGCGTGAGCAGGACGCGGAAGCTTTGCCTACATGGATGTAGGTAAGGAGCGTGAGCAGGACGCGGAAGCTTTGCTTCATGGAAGTTATTGAGCTCCCAAGGCTTCGCACTTCGCGCTGTGATTAAGTTGCCCTTTGGTTGAACAAATTTCAATCCATACACGCCAACACGTCTTAGATACGAATAAATTTACATGCATTTCAAGGCCGTACAAAAAACGCACAAAAGTATTTAGGGTTTATTGTTTACTTTATGGCAAAAGTCGCTAAAATACGCCGGCTTAAATATATAAACGTTCTTTTACAACCCAAAGGTAATACCATGCATCCAATGTTAAACATTGCGGTTCGCGCTGCGCGCAACGCAGGCAAAATTTTACTTCGCGCAAGTGAAGATTTATCAAAAGTTGAAATTCAACAAAAAGGCACTAACGACTTAGTGACTAACATTGATAAAGAAGCCGAAGCCGTAATTCGTGATACAATTTTAAAATCTTACCCTGATCACTGCATTGTTGGTGAAGAACTAGGTGAGCACAAAGGCAAAGATGCAGATTACCAATGGATTGTTGACCCGCTTGATGGCACAACTAACTTCATCAAGGGTATCCCTCATTTCGCGGTTTCTATCGCACTTAAAGTAAAAGGTCGTTTAGACCAAGCTGTAATTTACGATCCAGTTCGTGGCGAGCTTTTCACTGCATCTCGTGGTCAAGGCGCACAGCTAAACAGCAAGCGTTTACGCGTTACTAAAACCGTAGAATTAGCTGGTTCAATCTTAGCAACAGGCTTCCCTTTCAAACAAAAACATCACTTAGATGCATACACAGACGCGTTTAAAGCATTGTTTACACAAACTGCTGATATTCGTCGTGCAGGTTCTGCAGCGCTAGATATGGCTTATGTAGCTGCGGGCCGTGTTGATGGCTTTTTTGAAATTGGCTTAAAACCGTGGGACACAGCAGCAGGCGAGTTACTTGTAAAAGAAGCTGGCGGCATGGTTGTTGATTTTGCAGGTGGCGTTAACTACAACAATAGCGGTAACATTATTTGTGGTGCACCTAAGCTTACTCAAGCAATTATCCGTGAAATTCGCCCAGTATTACCTGAAGCGTTACTTCGCTAATAAAGTGCATGTAACCCTATTATAAAAAAGGAGCCTATGGCTCCTTTTTTGTTTTAAAAGTAAGGGTTATCGAGCTTTAGCTCCGTGGTATAACCTTTTGTAAAAGGGAGAGAATTTATGTCTTTTGCAAAATACTCATCAAATAACGCATCAAACTCTCCGCTGTTTTGCATGTTTTGCAACCCAAGCTCTATGGCTTGCGCTAAAGCTGGCTTACTACTTACAACAAAATAATAAATACCGGTGGGATAACTAATAAATAAATTAGGCACAATAACTAAGTTACTCTGCGCATTGGCAACAAGCTCAGAATTAACTTCGATAAATGAGCGAGGAAAGTAATCGATTCTGCCCCGGCTAGTAAGCGTAAACATAGCTTGATAGTTACTCAGCGGCCTTACATGTAAGCCGTTATAGGCCATTATTTTTGTATCTGGCCAATCATGCCCTTGCACTGCCGAGAGCTCACTTAATTTCGCTAACGTGGTAATGCCTTTAAATTTTTCGACATTTTTTTTACTGGTTAATAAAACGCGCTTACCTATAAAGCCTTTAAATAGCGGGACTTTAACGGCTATTGCCCGTGCCTCTCGTTCTGGGCTGCTCATGCTCCAATAAACATCTAACTCTGTTTTATCTAGCTCAATCAGGTCACGCTGTTGCTGTAAGCTCACTGGCTGCATTTTTATGTCTACAGGGTAATTAGCCCGCTCTAGGGCTCGTGTTAATAGCTCACTTAGGTATTCTTCACGGGCATTTTGCACACTTTGCTTTTGAGCAACATTAACAATCTCTACCCCTTGCACAAAAAAACTAACCGCAAATAAAGCAAACCCACCAACAACTACTTTTAATGGCAACATAATAATTACCTATTTTTTATACCACCTGTTTATTCTCTGGTGCTAAGCGCACTACGGCAGGCGCAGGCTTTCTGCGCTTACAAATAAACAAATAACTATGGCGATATCGCTTAGCCTCTTTTTTAGCATCTGTTGCAAGTGCTGCAACTTGATGGCTGTTTTTACATTCTTGTAAGTCGGGCTCCACAAGGCCAATTGATAACGTAAGTAAAGGTACAAATTGCTTTTCTCCCTCACGATTTGTAGCCCAGTAACCTTTGCTCTTAATGTGCTCAGGCGTAAAAAAAGTGCGTGATTGCAGTTCAAACTGCTCAATTATGGTATTACAAATATACACAGCATCTGATTGGTCAAACACAACCATAAAGTCATCACCACCTATATGTCCTACAAAGTTAGCACTGTTTTCGCATGCTTGCACGGTTACATCTGCCAATAATTTAATCACACTATCGCCACTGGCATAGCCGTATAAATCATTAAACTGCTTAAAGTGATTAAGATCTATATAGGCAAGCGAAAACGCACTTTGTGAGCGTAACCTTTGCTCTATTGCCTCATTAATCGCTACATTACCAGGGAGCATAGTGAGTGGATTAGCATGCTGGGCGTGACGAATTTTTTCTTCTGTTATGTGCTTTAAAATATCACGCAAAGGGGCAAGCCCTAAGTAACGTTCATTACGGGTGATCACAATATGGCGGCGAATATCAAAGTCTTGCTCTGTAATTTGCTGACTCACTGTATCAAGAAGTTGGTTTTCATCCACCACTAAAGGTTGCTTATCCATAAAGTCGGTTACGGGGCACTTGTCGTAAAGTGCATGGCCATAGGGCGCTGCAAACACCTCAGTGAGCTGATCTTTATGTAGTAACCCAACCGGTTGGCCGGCTTTATTTAAAACCGCTAGGCTCATCACGGCTTTGTCTTTTTCGAATAGCTTGTGGGCGTCTTTGCAACGGGTTTCGCTGTCTATTGCTTCTTGTGTAACAGCAAGCCAGCCAATCGCCATTGATTGATCAAACGTATTGCTTGGCTGTTTAAAGTTCAATGCTTGTAATTGCTCTGAGCTGTAATCAAGGCTTGGATTTGAGTTTGGTTTTTCCAGTAAAAAACCTTGTACGTTTGCTATCCCTAAGCTTTCAACATAGGCAAGCTCTTCTACTCTTTCTATGCCTTCGGCTATTACGGCGGTGTTTGTTGCTTTTGCTAGTACCGTAATCGATTTTAAAAACTCTTTTTTAACTTCGCTTTCATCGCAATGATCAATAAAGTAACGGTCGATTTTTACAAAATCGGGGCATAGTTCAGACCACTGTTTTAAGCCCGAGTAACCAGCACCTAAATCGTCAATGGCAATGGTAAAACCCAGCTCGCGGTAGTGTGCAATTGTTTTTAATAATAAAAAACCATCGTCGACCTTTTCTTGCTCTGTTACCTCAATCACCACGCGGTTTGCTGCTAAACCAAACTGCTCTATTAAGTGCAGGGTTTCACCTTTTGGGTGGCAAGGATCGAGTAAGGTTTTAGGGCTTACATTTAAAAATAACTTACCGTTTAGATTAAGCTTTACAAAGTTTTCAATTGCTTTTGAGCGGCATAATAGCTCAAGCTCTGAAATTAAAGCGTGCTCACTGGCCGCTTCAAACAGACGGTTAGGCATTTCCAAAGGGCTGTTTTTAGGCCCTCGACTTAGCGCTTCGTAACCTATAATTGTTTGATTAGCTATATCAAAAATAGGCTGAAATAACGTGGTTATTTCACCGTTACTTAAAATGTACTCTAGTACTTTGCGCTGCATCGTCACTGCAAAACCTGATTGTCGTTTAATAGGGGCATTAAAGTAGCAAGCCTGTATGACAATTTTATGGCATTAGATGCTATTGACCTTTCAGGATTAAATTTGCTCAATTTAGGGCCGATACAATATAAGCACTAAGTTTATAGCCTAATATACTGTTAACTATTCCTACGTTATTGTAATGGTTTAATTATATAACCGGCTCAAGGCTTTAAGTTCAGCCTAAAAAGCGTGTACGTTTAATCTTAAAGGCAACCAAGCTCTATAAAACCGCGCGCAATAAAAAACCGCTCAATTGAGCGGTTTTATTTAGCGTTAACTCTATTACGGCAATGCGTCTAGGTCTGCGCCTTCTTTTTCAATTACCTCTGGTATTAAATCTTCTTTACTTACGCCCATGGTAATAGCTACCGAGCTTGCAACGTAAACTGAAGAATAAGTACCAATGAACACACCAAATAACAGGGCTGTAGCAAAGCCATGAATGGTTTGTCCGCCCCACACAAATAGCGCAATCAATACCAAAATAGTGGTGATTGACGTTACAAGTGTACGGTTAAGTGTTTGCGTTAACGACATGTCGATAATTTCGATAGTGTCGTCGATGCGTACTTTACGGAAGTTTTCACGAATACGGTCAGATACAACAATAGTATCGTTAAGTGAGTAACCAATTACCGCCAATATTGCCGCTAAAATAGTTAAGTCAAACTCTAACCCTAATACAGAAAACAAACCAACTGTAATAATTACATCGTGTAATAGTGCACCTACCGCGCCCACAGCAAAACGCCACTCAAAGCGAAATGCCACGTAAATCAAAATACAAATAAGCGCAGTTAACATGGCAAGGCCACCCTGTTCTTTTAAGTCTTCCCCTACGCTTGGGCCTACAAACTCAATGCGGCGCATTACTACGCTCTCATCAGCTTGCTTTAAGGCAGTAATAACTTGGTTACCAATAACTTCGGCTTTTACTTCACTGCCACGCGGCGCTAAACGAACCAAAATATCTTGGCTAGAACCAAACAGCTGCACTGAGGCATCGGCAAACCCGTTTTCAGCTAATACTGAGCGTACTTTTTTCAAATCTGCAGGTTGCGAAAAACCAACCTCTACAGCGGTACCGCCAGTAAAATCTAAACCAAAGTTTAAACCTTTGATAAAAATTGAGGCAAACGACGCTAAAATTAATAGCGTAGAAAAACCCATTGCCACTTTACGAAGTGACATGAAACGTAGGGTTTTACCACCCAAACTTAAAATTTGCATGTCCGCTCCTTAAATTGAAAGTTTATCAATGCGCTTACCACCAATAAATAAGTTAATTACCGCACGGGTACCAACTATGGCTGTAAACATTGAAGTTAAAATACCAATTGCCAGTGTTACGGCAAAACCTGCAATAGGGCCAGTGCCCACTGCAAATAAAATAACCGCAGCAATTAAAGTGGTAATATTGGCATCAAAAATAGTACTAAAGGCGCTATCGTAACCAAAATGAACGGCTTGCTGAGGGCTACGGCCATCGGCCAGCTCTTCACGAATACGCTCAAAAATAAGTACGTTAGCATCAACCGCCATACCCACTGTTAATACAATACCGGCAATACCTGGCAGCGTTAATGTGGCTCCTGGAATTAACGACATTACACCTACAATAAGCACTAAGTTAGCTGCTAATGCAATGTTGGCAACTAAACCAAACCCTTTGTAGTAAATAAGCATAAAGGCAAGTACAAACGCAAAGCCAAGGGCTACCGCTGTCATACCAGCTTCAATGTTTTCTTGACCTAAGCTTGGGCCTACTGTGCGCTCTTCAACAATTTGAATTGGCGCTACTAATGCACCGGCGCGTAATAGTAAGCTTAAGTTGTGGGCTTCGGCTGGGTTATCAATACCTGTAATACGGAATGAGCGGTCAAGACGAGCCTGAATAGTCGCAACGTTAATAACCTCTTCTACCTTAATAGGTGGAAGTGCTTTACCGTCAGCATCTTTTTTACCCGATGGCTTGTATTCAATAAATACCGTTGCCATGCGCTTACCAATTGCACGCTTGGTAAAGGCATTCATTTTTGCCCCGCCTTTGCTATCTAAAGTAATGCTTACTTGTGGGCGCTGGTATTCGTCGTTTCCTGATTGTGCACCAGTGATATGGCTACCTTCAAGAATGACACGTTTTTTAAGTACCACAGGGTAGCCATCACGGCTCATGATCATTTCTGTGCCCGCAGGAATACGTCCTTGAGCAGCAGCACTTGGGTCTGCGTTTTCGTCTACTTCACGAAATTCAAGCGTGGCCGTTGCACCTAAAATTTCTTTAGCGCGTGCTGTATCTTGTACACCTGGTAGTTGCACAATAATACGCTCAGCACCTTGGCGCTGTACGTTAGGCTCTGCAACACCAATTTGGTTAATACGATTACGAATAATGGTTTCGTTTTGCTTAATAGCGTAGTCACGTATTTCTTTAAGCTTTTGCTCACTCATAGTGGCAAAAAATGCGCGATCGTTACTGCTATCATCAATGTATACGTTTAATGGGTAGCGCGATGCTAAAAAGCGTTCAGCCGCCTCTTTATCTTCTTCGGTACGCATTTCTACACGCATACGCTCAGAGCCCGCTACGCGGCGAACACTACGGTAACGAAGTTTTTCTTCGCGTAGGTCGCTACGAAAATCTTGTTCCATTTGCTCTAGCTGATTATCTACCGCGGTTGCCATGTCGATTTCCATGGTGAAGTGAACACCACCACTTAAATCAAGACCTAGCTTCATAGGGTTACCACCCAATGATTTTAACCATGCAGGTTGCGCAGGTGCCATATTAATAGCAGAGATATAATCGTCGCTAAGAGAATTACGCAGTAAGTCTTGCGCTTTTAGCTGTTCTTCAACATTTTTAAAACGTACTAATACTTGGCCGCCTTCAAGCACGGTAGACTTAGCTGTTACATTATGTTGTTTGAGGGTTGCGTTTACTTTGTCTACTACACTGAGATCGACATCTGCGCCTTTTGCCCCCGAAACCTGAATGGCCGGATCGCGGCCATACAAGTTTGGAGAAGCATATAAAAGGCCAATGGCTACCACAGCTAAAACAAGTAAATACTTCCAAATTGGAAACTTGTTTAACACAGGCATGTCCTTTTTATTTTTATAGTGACTTCATTGTGCCTTTAGGCAATACAGCAGATACTGCCGATTTTTGTACTGTTACTTCAGCTTGCTCATTTAAAGAAATCACGATGAAATCTTTATCTTCAGTAATTTTAACAATTTTACCTACTAAACCGCCTTGGGTAAGTACTTCATCACCTTTAGCCATCGCGCTCATAAGGCTTTTGTGCTCTTTCACACGCTTAGCTTGTGGGCGGTAAATTAAAAAGTAAAAAACTAAACCGAAAATAGCTAACATAATTAGCATTTCCCAGCCACCACTTGCAGCAGGTTGACCAGCAGCGGCGTGTGCGTTTGAAATAAATAAACTCATAATACTTCCTCTATATTTTTAAATTTTAATTTATATCTGCAAGCTCTGGCACGTCTTGGCCACGGCGAGCATAAAAATCACTAACAAATTCTTCTAGTTTACCTTCGCTAATTGCATTGCGTAGGCCTTCCATAACACGCTGATAGTAACGTAAGTTATGGATTGTGTTTAGTCTTGCGCCTAAAATTTCGTTACATTTATCAAGGTGATGCAAATAAGCACGCGAATAATTTTTACAGGTATGGCAATCACACTCAGGATCAAGTGGGCCAGTGTCTGTTTTATGTACTGCGTTACGAATTTTAATTGTACCTGTGGTAATAAATAAATGACCATTACGTGCATTACGGGTAGGCATTACACAGTCAAACATATCAATACCACGGCGTACAGACTCAACTAAGTCTTCAGGTTTACCTACACCCATTAAGTAGCGCGGTTTGTCTTCTGGCATTTTGTACGCACAATGATCAAGAATATTCATCATTTCGTTTTTAGGCTCACCAACCGATAGGCCGCCTAATGCGTAACCATCAAAGCCAATTTCTTCTAGGCCTTTTTGTGATTGTGCACGTAACTCTGGGTACATACCACCTTGAATAATACCAAATAAGGCTGATGGGTTATCGCCGTGGCCTTCTTTAGAGCGCTTAGCCCAACGAAGCGATAACTCCATTGAGTCTTTTGCTTCTTTTTCGGTGGCAGGGTATGGCGTACATTCGTCAAAAATCATTACGATGTCTGAGCCTAAATCACGCTGTACTTCCATTGATTTTTCAGGCGACATCATAATTTGGTCACCATTTACCGGCGATTGGAACAACACGCCTTCTTCGGTAATTTTACGCATAGCACCAAGGCTAAATACTTGGAAACCACCTGAGTCGGTTAAAATTGGAAAGTCCCAATTCATAAAGTCGTGTAAATCACCGTGTTGTTTAATGATTTCAGTACCTGGACGTAGCATTAAATGAAAGGTGTTACCCAAACAAATTTGTGCCCCTGTGGCTTTAACTTCATCTGGGGTCATGCCCTTAACAGTACCGTAAGTACCTACTGGCATAAATGCAGGCGTTTCTATTACACCACGGTCAAAAATCAAGCGGCCGCGGCGCGCTTTTCCGTCGGTGCGGTCTAATTCAAATTTCATATCATCCTCAATGTCGGAAAAACAGTCCAACAAGCTATAATTTAACCGCTCGATTCTACCCTTTTTGCCCCGTTATTACTATTAGCTGCGCTAAATTCACTGCGTATTAGCGCAGGCAAATAAAAACCCAGCGTGCGAGCTGGGCTTTTTAAAACGGTACCGGATAAAAACGTGCTTATTTACGTGTTAAAAACATCGCATCGCCGTAGCTAAAAAAGCGGTACTTTTGTTCTATAGCCGTGTTGTACGCGCCCATAATGTTATCTTGGCCGCTAAAGGCACTTACTAGCATTATGAGGGTTGATTCTGGCAAGTGAAAGTTAGTCACCATGGCATCAACTACATTAAACTGATAACCTGGAAAAATAAAAATATCGGTATCGCCAAAATAGCTCTCTAATTTACCGCCGTGTACTTTTGCTGCCGACTCCAACGAGCGTACAGAAGTAGTTCCCACAGCTATAACACGCCCACCGTTAGCTTTTGTATTAGCAACAGCGTGAACCACCTCATCAGGTACTTCAATGTATTCAGAGTGCATTACATGCTCATCTACGCTTTCTACACGCACCGGCTGAAACGTACCTGCGCCAACATGTAGCGTAACAAACGCCATGTTTACGCCTTTTTGTTTTAGTGCCGCCATTAACTTATCGTCAAAATGCAGCCCTGCTGTAGGCGCTGCTACTGCACCGGGCTTTTCGCCATAAACGGTTTGATAACGCTCGCGGTCAGCTTCGGTGTCTGGGCGGTCAATGTAAGGAGGTAAAGGCATGTGGCCAATGTCGTTTAGAATATCGAGTACATTTTGGCTACGATCAAATTCAAGCTCAAATAACGTATCGTGACGCGCAATCATTGTCGCTTTGGCTTTGCCTTCTAAAATAACTTCGTTACCAGGCTTTAACGACTTACTTGCTCTTACATGGGCAAGTACGCGGTGTTCATCAACTACACGCTCTACAAGTACTTCGACCTTACCTCCAGAGGCTTTTTGGCCAAACATACGGGCGGGAATAACGCGGGTATTATTAAATACTAATAAGTCACCTTCGTTTACTAAATCAAGTAGGTCGCTAAACACTTTGTGTTCAACATTGCCAGTTGGGCCATCTAGGGTTAGTAAACGGCTGCTGGTTCTGTCTTGTTTAGGAAAACGAGCAATTAATTCATCAGGTAAGTCAAAGCTAAAGTCAGCCACGCGCATAGTCGGTATTCCACATCATTAAAATCGCGCCAAGTGTATATCTATCCTCGGCTAAGCTCAAGATATCTACCGCAGTTGAGAGGATTCGCCCTATTTTAGATACATTTGAGTAACTACTTTAAATAATCTTGTTCTTATTGGTAAATATCATTATTCTTACTGTCCTTAATAATGATGGTTTAGTTTTGGGGTTATAAAAAAGTGGCAGATAAGCTGAAGTTGCTCATTCTAAACGCAAGTAGCGAAGAACGCCGCACTATACGCGCCACTTTAGAGTACTTAAACGTATTTGAATTTATTGAAGCCGCAGATAGCCTAGATGCACTCACCCTGTTAAAAAAGCAGCCAGTAAATATGATTATTACGGGCTTAAGCGTGGGGAAAATAGATGGCTGGCGTTTTTCTCGCATGATCCGCTCAGGCTTACTTAACACCCCAAAAAACACCCCAATTTTACTTATTCCGCCTATTTACTGTGAGCGTATAGCAGAAACCACCGCTCGTAGTTATGGCATAGATGCCGTACTGCCCTTTGAGCACCAAGATATGCTGCCGCAGGTGCTGGCTAATGTTCTGTCTACGCATTTAGAAAAAAGCAGCCGCCTTAATTTACTCTTGCTTGAACCAATAGCGCAAAAAGCCGACGAAATAACAGAGCAACTTAAGCTCAATTTTGCCATTACCCATGTCACCTCAAGCCAAAGTGCTTTAAATGCTTACAACCAACAACAATTTGCTATTGTACTGCTTGATGCAACCGCGTCGCGCGCAGATACTTCAAGTGTTTTAGTCGAAGAAATACTGCAACATAACCCTAAACAAGCCATTGTAACTATTATTGATAATAACGATGCCGACTATGCAGAACAGCTGCTGCTGTCCGGTGTTACCGACTTTATAAGAGCGCCATACGACCCGTCGTTTTTAAATAAAGTATGTGACCATGCTGCGCGCCGTGAAGACTTTATGGTTAGTTATGCTGAGTTTGCCCAAAAGGTTGAGCAGTTAAGTATTAGCGAAGTACGCTACAAAGAGCTGTTTTCGGCGCACCAACGTATTTTGCTGCATTTAAATACGGTGGTTTTAGAGCTCGACCAACAAGGTAAAATTCGCTTTATCAATCCTGCTTGGGAAACACTAAGTGGCTTTGGGGTTAAATCGTCTTTGCAAAAATCATTAATCGATTATTGCTCTGATGAATGCCAAGTAAAACTAAATACGACCATTAACGATATTCTTAATGGCGGCATGCACCAGCAGCAAGTTGAGATTCAACTTAATCATAAAAATGGCAATCAGATTTGGGTGGAATGCCGCTTACAGCTAATAAAAAACAGCCGTAATAATGCCACCATTACTGCCACAATCGACAACATACACGAGCGTAAACAAGCTGAATTAAAGCTGCGCCACCTAGCCCTGCACGATACGCTAACAGGTTTACATAATCGTTATTATTTTGATCAACAACTCAATAAAATATGCCAAACCAAGCACACCTATGGTGATGTAGAGCACGCGCTTATTTACATCGATTTAGATCATTTTAAAATAATTAACGACAGCAAAGGCCACCAACAAGGCGACATTGTACTAAAAGATGTAGCTCAATTATTTGAAGCAAACATTAGCGCTAAACATTTAGTGTGTAGAATAGGCGGTGACGAATTTGCTGTTATTTTAAAAAATACGCAGCTGCTTGACGCTCACCTAATTGCAGAGAGTATTTGTAGCGCGATTGAACAGCACGAGTTTAAATCTGAAGACCAAGTGTATTCAATTAGCTGCTCTATTGGCTTAACGCAAATAACGGCTAAAAATTGCGACCCGAGTGAGTGCCTCAAGCAAGCCGATATTGCCTTATATATTGCTAAAAGTTTAGGCCGTAACCTAGTGCACTGCTACTCAAAAGAAGATGCGCAAAATAACACCTTGCAAACCGGGCTTGAGTGGGGGCATGAGATTCGACAAGCACTTCAGCAAGATAACGTAGAGCTGCACTATCAGCCAATATGGGACTTTAAAGCCAATAAAGTGGCTTATTTTGAAGCGTTACTGCGTTTAAAAGTAGACGATAAACTTATTTTCCCTAATCAATTTATTCCCTCTCTTGAGCTGCTAAACGACACCTTTTTAATGGACCAATGTGTTATTCGCAATGCCATTGCTAGCGTGGCTGAGCACCCAGATTTAAATCAAGTGGCTATTAACCTCTCTGCTCAATCGTTTTTAGATGAGCGCTTAGTGCCACATATAGAATCGAGCCTAGAAAAATACCACGTACCGCCTTCGCGTATTATTTTTGAAATTACCGAGTCTGCCTCAGTTAACAATTTAAAAGCCACCCGCAAAATGATAGAAAAGCTAAACAGTTTAGGCTGTCACTTTTCTATTGATGATTTTGGTACAGGCTTTAGTACTTTTAACTATTTAAAACAGTTACCTGCACAGCATGTAAAAATAGATGGCTCGTTTGTACGCGACATGATTAACGACCCCATTGACTTAGCACTGGTTAAGGCCATTAACGATATAAGCCGCTCCCTTGATAAGCGCTCTGTGGCAGAATACGTAGAAAGCGAAGAGATATTTTTTGCACTAAAAGAGATTGGTGTTGACTACGGACAAGGCTATTTTATTGCCCGTCCTGTGCCTGTAGAAAAAGTACAATCGACGCTTAAAATTATTTACCAGAAGAAACCTTTTATCCAACAACACACTAGCGCCAGCTAAACATTTTTAAACAGTTTTAAGCATTTTATTACTATCATTATTGCACTTATTGCCTATACTTTACGTACCACTTAGTAAATGTCTTGTTATTTTGATGATTTAACAATAAAAACATGACATTACCTATAAGCATACATGACTAGCAATTACATAGAGGTTAAAGCTTGTCAGGTTTAAGGAGGAAGGTATGGCGCAGTTGATTATTTTACTTCTCGTAATACATTGTGTAATTGCGTATCAGTGCTATCGGTACGCGCAGCTAAAGGGCTACCCAGTAGGCGTATTCGCTACTTTAGGCCTACTCCCGTATTTTAATGTAGTGGTTTGGATTTACTTGCTTTTTCTACCCGAACTAGAACCCTTTGAAAGCCAAACACATAGCAAACAGCAGCCCTTGTAGGCTGCTGTTTTGTTTATACTACTCTGGTGCTTAATAGTGACCAATAACCACAATGCACAGACCCTGTTTCCCTAAAACAACATATTACTGCTGCACTTTAACCTTAAAGGTAAATAGGCTTAACTCTCAAAGTCTAAGCTACATTGGCGAGCCAAAAACACTTCTAGCTGTTGGCTGAATAACTTAAAGTCGCGAATTCTTCCTGTGGTTTTACGCCACAGTATGCCTATATCTCTGTAGGCATCGCCTTGCGATGGGGTTGCTATCATGTTTTTATCTTTAAGAATACCCGCATTAATCGCCATTTGCGGTAAAAATGTAACCCCTAACTGATGCTCTACCATGCTTAATAAGGTATGTAAGCTTGCAGCTTCAAAAGGATTAATACAGCTTGAGCGGTTTAGATGACACGCACTCAATGCATGCCCCGTCATACAATGCTCTCGCTCTAATAAAAACACACTAGCATCGGGCAGCAAGTTAAAGTCTTCAACGCCTTTAGCAGGGCTGTAATCTTTATGGTGCACTAAACTAAAGTGATCTTTAGCCAATACTTGAGTATGAAACTTCTCCGTTTGGTACGGCAAGGCTAATAAGGCTAAATCAATATGGCCGTGTTCAAGCTTATCTAATAACTTGTCGCTGGTATCTTCAACGAGTACCAACTCTAAATCACAAAAGGTTTGCTTACAAAAGTGATACAAAGGCGCCGCTATGAAGCTGGCGATAGTGGGTATAACCCCTACCACTAACTTACCACTGAGTGGCGTTAAAAAGCTTTTGGTTAGCTCTTTTAAACTAATTGTATCGTTAATAATTTTACGAGAGCGCTCCACTACCTCTTCACCAATACTGGTAAACATAAGGCTGCGATTTTCTCGCTCAATTAGCTGACAACCGAGTGTTTCTTCAAGGTTTTGAATAGCACTGCTTAAAGTAGATTGCCCAATAAAGCACGCACTTGCTGCACGGCCAAAATGCTGGTGCTGATGTACAGCTAATAAATACTGTAGCTGTTTAATACTTGGTAGGTTGGTCATTTTTTCTTTCCACAAATAAAAAGACCCCAACACCTAGGGCGTTGAGATCTTTTCAAGCTAAAAGTCTTTGAGTACTTTTTTGTTAAACCCCAAACGCGGTTCTTAGTACGTAGAAAATAACAATAGCAAGGGCAGCGCCAACTGGCAATGTAATTACCCAAGAAACTACAATGTTTCTGATAACACCCATGTTAAGTGCAGCAATACCACGTGCCATACCTACACCTAATACCGCACCAACTAAGGTTTGTGTAGTAGAGATTGGCATACCTGTACCTGATGCAATAACAACGGTAGACGCAGCAGCTAATTCGGCAGCAAAACCACGGCTAGGCGTTAAGTGAGTAATACCTTCACCTATCGTTTTAATTACCTTTTTACCTAAAATAGCAAGACCGGCAACAATACCAAAACCACCTAGTGGTAAAATCCACCAAGCAATAGCCGCTTTTTTAGCAATTTCACCGTTGCTTTCAACAATGTTCACAACCGCAGCAAGTGGCCCAATTGCATTCGCTACATCGTTTGAGCCATGCGCAAACGCCATACAACACGCTGTTAATACCATTAATACCGCAAATACTTTTTCTACGTTATTAAATTGCATTTGTTTATCGGCTTTAGGGTCGATATTTAAACGTGAAATCGCAATTTTACCAATAATAGCTACAATCACAGCAATTGCGATCGCAATTAAATAACCTTCAGTAGCGCCTAGGTTAATACCTATATGCTTTAAGCCTTTTTTGATTGTTACTAGCGCCATAATAAAGCCCGCTAAACCCATGTACAAAGGTACAAAGCGTTTTGCGTTTTTAAGTGGTGCATCAGTATCAAAAATCAGCTTTTGCGCACTCATAAAGATTAAGTAAGCAATAAAGCCCGAAATAGCAGGTGTAATAATCCAGCTACCTACAATACCACCTACTTTATTCCATTGAATAGCCTCTGTACCCACTGCAACTAATGCAAAACCAATGATTGCACCAATAATTGAGTGAGTTGTTGAAACAGGCCAACCTAAAAATGAGGCAATTAATAGCCAAGTACCCGCTGCAAAAAGTGCAGAGATCATACCTAAAACCATTAAATCAGGGAGAGCAGCAAAAGGCGCAGCATCAATAATACCTTTACGGATTGTTGATGTAACCTCACCACCTGCTAAGTAAGCACCAGCAAATTCAAAAATCATAGCAATAATAATTGCTTGTTTAATTGTTAACGCTTTTGAACCTACCGAAGTCCCCATCGCATTAGCAACGTCGTTCGCGCCAATACCATAAGCCATAAAAAAGCCGACTGCTGCGGCAATTAAAACTAATACCGTGCCGTAAGATGCAATGATATCCATTGTGTAACCTTAATCTTTCGTTTGAACTGATTTTTATAAATTAACGAGCTAGCATCAGCTCAAGACGTGATCCTACGCGCTCTGCAATATCTGCAAGTTCGCCAACCCATTCAATTATTTTGTATAAAAACATAACATCAATTGGGTTTAGCTCGCTTTCTACATCGCGTAGTTGGCGGCGTACTTTAATTTGCATTTCATCCGTGTCTTGTTCTATGGCATCCAATTCTACGAGCATTTTTTCTACTAAAGTCACCTCGCGACCTTTAAAGCCCGTTTCTAACAATTCTTCTAACTCATTAATTGCTTTTGATGCTTGTTTAGTCGCATCAACACAACGTGTTAGATAAGCTAAAAAGTCTGCTTGCATAGCACTAGGAATTGTCATTTCACGGCCAATTACGCGCCCTGCAATGTCTTTAGCCTTATTTGCTATTTTATCTTGTTGAGTTACGAGTTCGAGCAGATCTGTACGCTCTACCGGCATGAATAAACCACGCGGTAATTGTAAGCGTATATCTCTTTTCATATCATCAGCTTCACGCTCTAAATTACGAATAGTTAAGCGAAGCTCTTCTGCTTGCTGCCACTCTTCTTTAAATACGTGATTAAAAAAAGGTATCAAGGCTTTACTTGCTTGATGAACCTTCTTGATGTGTTCTTCCATTGGTTTGATAGGAGATTTTGCAAATACTCCTAAAAACGCGTTTGTAGGCATAACTGACCCTTTAATCAAATTGATATGCTTTGCAGCATGAATTTTACAGTATTAGCCGCGATTGTGAACGCTTTTTATTATTTCATCATGGCTAACAATGCATAAAGCGGCACTAAGCCGCTTTAATAAAAAAGAATGATAGATAAAAACCTACAACGATTTTTCTATATCTTCTTGAGATGTATGACGAATATCTTTGCCGTTTACAAAATAAATAATGTATTCCGCAATATTTTGGCAACGGTCGCCAATACGCTCTAATGAACGTACAGACCACACTAAATCCATAATTTTAGGAATTGAGCGTGGATCTTCCATCATGTAAGTCATAATTTGACGTGTGATTGCTTCATATTCACGGTCAACTTTTGCATCTTCTTTATGTACTTCAAAGGCGCGTTGTACATCCATGCGCGCAAACGCATCAAGTACATCGTGTAGCATTTTTAAAACTTGGCGACCCATGTTTTCAATATTCACTAATAAATCTTGCTGATCTTTAGTAAATGAATCAAGTGCAACTTTAGCAATGCGCTCTGCTTCATCGCCAATGCGTTCTAAATCGGCAATCGTTTTTGCAATGGCTATTACTAAGCGTAAATCGCTCGCTGCAGGCTGACGACGAGCAATGATGCGCGTACATTCATCATCAATGCTAACTTCCATCGCATTTACTTTGTAATCGTTCTGGCGTACTTTTTGTGCCAGTTCAGCATCATTACGACTTACTGCATCTAATGCACTGCTTAGCTGCTGCTCAACTAGGCCACCCATGTTAAGTACATGGTTACGAACATTTTCTAGCTCTTGGTTAAAGCGCCCAGAAATATGCTTATTTATATTATGTTCCATAATTACCTTCTCTTAAATTCGTTTACAACACTAAAACGTATACGACTAGCCGTAACGGCCTGTAATGTAGTCTTCCGTTTTCTTTTTGCTTGGCGTTGTAAATAAGGTATTTGTGTCTGAGTATTCAATCAACTCGCCCATGTACATAAAGGCCGTTTGATCAGATACACGCGCTGCTTGTTGCATGTTATGTGTCACAATAACAACGGTAAATTTGTTCTTTAAATCGTTAATTAGCTCTTCAATAACCAAAGTAGAAATTGGATCAAGTGCCGATGTTGGTTCATCAAGTAATAGTACTTCAGGTTCAATCGCAATTGAGCGGGCAATAACTAAACGCTGTTGCTGACCACCCGATAGACCAAATGCACTATCGTGTAATCTGTCTTTTACTTCATCCCATAAAGCCGCACCGCGAAGTGATTGTTCTACCACTTCATCTAGCTTACGCTTTTCTTTAATACCTTGTAAGCGTAGGCCATAAACCACATTTTCATAAATTGATTTAGGAAATGGGTTAGGACGCTGAAACACCATACCCACGTTACGACGAAGCGCGGCTACATCTACAGTTTTATCGTAAATGTTTTGGCCGTGAAGTAATATTTCACCTTCAATACGACACACATCAACTAAATCGTTCATGCGGTTAATACAACGCAATAGCGTTGATTTACCACAACCAGACGGGCCGATAAACGCCGTAACTTGGCCTTTCGGGATATTCATATTTACTTTGCTAAGCGCTTGCTTTTCACCATAGTAAAGATCAAGTTCCTTAATCTCTAACGCTTTTTGGTCATCAGTTAAGTTTTCTAAGTCTAACTTCAAGCTTTTGTTAGCTTGGTTTACTTGTGGAGCGACTGTAATCATGTTTGTTACCTATAATTCTTTACTAATTAGTGTTCAAGCGATCTGAATTTTTCACGTAAATGGTTACGTATGCCTATCGCTGTTATGTTGAGGGTAATAATCACCGACACTAATAAGAAGGCCGTTGCGTATACCAGCGGGCGTGCCGCTTCAACATTCGGGCTTTGAAAGCCCACATCATAAATATGAAAGCCTAAGTGCATGAACTTTCTATCTAAGTGAAAATAAGGGAAGTTGCCATCAAGTGGTAACGTAGGGGCCATTTTTACCACACCTACGAGCATTAACGGCGCAACTTCACCGGCCGCTCGAGCAACAGCAAGTATTAAACCTGTCATAATTGCTGGGCTTGCCATAGGAATAATAATACGCCATAAGGTTTCAACTTTGGTTGCACCAAGCGCTAATGAACCATCACGCACTGTACTTGGAATACGCGATAAACCTTCCTCGGTTGATACAATAACAACCGGTAATGTAAGAATAGCTAATGTAAGCGCAGACCACATAACACCCGGCGTGCCAAATACTGGCGTAGGCGCAGCTTCTGGGTAAAACAGTTGGTCAAGGCTACCACCTAACATGTAAACAAAAAAGCCTAAGCCAAATACACCGTAAACAATAGACGGTACACCGGCAAGGTTAATTACCGCAATACGAATCATCTTAGTTACTGCATTTTTAGCTGCGTATTCATGTAAGTAAATTGCAGCTACAACACCAAATGGGGTCACAATAACGGCCATCAGCATAACCATAAATACTGTACCAAATATAGCAGGGAATACGCCGCCCTCGGTGTTTGCTTCACGTGGGTCGTCTGATACAAACTTACCCAGTTGTACAAAGTAATGACCTAACTTTGAGAAAAAGCCCATGTCGTTAGGCAACCAAACATCAAGCACTTGATACAGTGGAATGGTGACTACTTCACCACGCATGTCCTTAACTAAAACTTGGTCACGCTTGGCTTTTTTACGCAGTGCAAATAACTCTTTTTCAAGTACTGCATATTCGTTACGTAACTCGGCACGTGCTTGAGCAAGCTCAGCAACACGCTCATCGGTTAGTTCATCATCAAGTAGATACGCTTTTTCTTGTAAGCGAAGACGCTCTAATTCGTAGTTGATGTGACCA
Source organism: Pseudoalteromonas sp. Angola-30 (assembly GCF_028599215.1). Lineage (NCBI taxonomy): Bacteria > Pseudomonadati > Pseudomonadota > Gammaproteobacteria > Alteromonadales > Pseudoalteromonadaceae > Pseudoalteromonas > Pseudoalteromonas sp. Angola-30. Next base: position 66,102 of record NZ_JAQREI010000018.1, on the reverse strand, counting down.
ATGTCGCCATTTTGTAAATCAAGCGCTTCGTCGTTTAAATCAACCGCACGCTCTACTAGCTCATGTAAGGTTTCGATTTTATCGCCAGTAACCGGCTTTCCATCTTTAATTACACCTTCTATGTAGCCATAAAAGTTACCGTTTTTACTGCGCTCAAATACAGCAAGCGTAGCCGGTGTACTTTGCTCAGTAATATCGGTTTCTAATATCCAACGAAAATCTAAATCTACATATTCGCGGTTACCTGTTTTTATAAGTAAACGCTCAACCTCGTCTTTATTAAAATCTGATACATCAATACCTGTTGCAGCTAAACGCGCTGTAGGCACAAGTTCTCGGTCGTAAACTTCACCAATGATGGTTTGTTTTGAAATAGACCCTTCTAGCTCAAATTGAACTACCTCTGATGGCCAGAAAAAGCTTAATCCCTTCCAAGCTATCATTGCTAATAAACCGAGAACTGAAATTAAGCTGATGCTTACCGCACCACCTGTCATCCAAATCCAAGGAGAACCAGACTTAAACCACTGCTTTACCATGTCGTGTCTCTCCACTTACATTGAACTGTATTTTTCACGCAGTTGCTGACGAACAAACTCAGCCACTGTGTTGAAAATAAAGGTGAATATGAATAGTACAAATGCTGCTAAGAATAATATTCTATAGTGCGAGCTGCCTACTTCTGACTCAGGCATTTCTACCGCAATGTTTGCTGCAAGCGTACGCATACCTTGGAAAATACTCCAATCCATAATTGGCGTATTACCTGTTGCCATTAATACAATCATGGTTTCGCCTACTGCACGGCCAAGTCCCATCATCACGGCAGAGAAAATACCTGGGCTTGCTGTAAGTAGTACAACACGTACTAGCGTTTGCCACTGCGTAGCACCAAGTGCTAGTGAGCCATTTGATAAATGTTTAGGAACACTAAATACGGCATCTTCTGCAATCGAGAATATAGTAGGAATAACGGCAAAGCCCATCGCAATCCCCACCACTAATGAATTACGTTGGTCAAACGTCATACCCAGCTCGTTAGTTAGGTACTGACGTACATTGCCATCAAACATCCAAAGCTCTACTGTTTCGCTCATTGCAAACGATACCCAGCCTATAAATAATACAACCGGAATAAGTAAAATAGAGTGCGACCCTTCAGGGATTTTATGGCGAATACTCGCTGGTAACTTAGTCCAACCTAGTGCTGTTGCTAGCACACCTAACGGTAATAAAATCAGTAAGCCGACAATAGCAGGTAGGTGCTCTTCTATAAGTGGCGCTAACCACAGGCCTGCTAAAAAGCCTAATATTACGGTCGGGAGGGCTTCCATAATTTCTACCGTTGGCTTTACCACTTTACGCAGCTCGCTCGACATAAAGTAAGCGGTGTAAATAGCGGCAGAAAGCGCAATAGGTACTGCAAATAGCATGGCGTAAAGCGCTGCTTTTAACGTACCAAACGAAATAGGAACCAAAGAAAATTTAGACTCAAAGTCATCACTTGCCGATGTAGATTGCCAAATATAACCAGGCTCAGGGTAACCTTCGTACCACACTTCTTGCCAAAGTGCAGACCAGGTAACCTCTGGGTGCTCATTATGAATTTCTAATACGGTTAGTTGGTTATCGGCTAAAATAAGGGCTGCATTTGAGCGCGGAGCTATAGCAAAGTTTTTAATCTCGCCATCACTTACTTTACCTTGCCAAAGTTTTGCCTCACTAGTGGTGTAATACACACCTAACTCACCGTTACTGCTTGTAGTGAAGAAAGTTCGACGATAAAACTCGGTAAAAATGTTCAGCTTGCTTTGTTTAGTTGTTTCAAACGAGCGAATTTTCTGATACTCACGGCCGCTGTCTGTATTGACTTCAAACCACTGCGATACTTCACCGTTATCGTTTGCAAGCATGAGTGAGTTAGCACCAGCAAGTAGCTGCGCAGACACTAAGTTAGCACTTTCTTCGTTAGCCGAAAGCAGCTGAATTTGCTCTACTTCGCTTGGGTAGCGTGTATCGTAAACATAAATTTGATTTGCCGAACGTACAAATGTGCGGGTGGTGTCTGGCGAAATTAAAAGCTCATCAACACGGCCTTCAATATTAAGCTCAGTGCGCTCAACTACCCATTCTACTTCACCGGTAAACATGTTTTCTTCAGCAACAAAGCTGCTAAATAAAACGCGTTTGTCTTCGGTTAAAGCAACCACGGCTGTTTTATCTTCGTAATGACTAAATGCAAAACGCTTAATGGCAGCACCTTGCTCGTCAACTTCTAATGCCATTTTGCCAAGTGGGTAATCTAAACGTGGCGTTAGCTTTCTTTCGTTGTTAGGAAAAGTAACTAAAAACTTAGGTGCTACCAGCACCACTGAGCCATTTTCTAAACCAAACGCATAATGCCCCTGAAACGGCGCACTGTTTGCAAAGCTTGATGCATCACTAGGTAGCTCGGCGCTTAATGTTTTAAGCTTTTTACCAAAGCTGCCATCTTGCACACTATAAAAATCTACCTCTCCTTGCTGAGAGAGTAAAAAAGCAACCTCAGTTTGCTCCTCAACACCTAAGCCCACAATTTGTTCAGCATTAGCAACGTTAAAACTGTTACGTTTTTCTACTTTTGCTGATTCAAAAATTGGTTGTACTACATAAAGAAGGTAAAAGAATATTAATAACAATGCTATTAATACCATTACTCCGCCTGCGGAAATACCCCACTTTGCAAACCGGTCTTTAAATAGACGGCTTCGATCCGTATTTAAAGTCGGCTTATTCGGATTGGAAGTCATCAAAACACCCTTTAATTCTGTCGTTGCACAAATTATATTTCATCAAGATGACAGTAATGTTACAGATGTAATAAATACCCGCCTAAATGCTTTAAAATCAGTCCTTTTTTCTAATAACAGCGCTTGCTAAATTGTTACTCACTGATATGCCACAACATAAATCGATACAAAAAAGGGGAAATATTTAATATAAACGCCCTAAATTAGTGCCTATTTAGCTATTTAATAACGCGTTTTACTGCCCTGCTGGAGATGACTAAATTTATGCTTTTATGGCGCATTAGTTGTTAACACTTTTATGGTTAAATAAAGTACATAGCGCTCAAAGCATTAAAAAAATAAATGTTATGGTTCATAAATGACACTTGTTATCAAAAATGCTATAAAATTGTTAATAAATTCAGAGTGTATTTATGTTCTTGAAGGAACTAATTTGTGCTTTTATTGGACAAACAATTTAACGCAGACAATACTAAATCTATGTATAACGAAACCAGACCGCAGCGCTAAAGTTAAAAAACTCAACGATAAAGACACAAATAAGTAATAATAAACAATTAGTTTTTTATGGGTTTATATTACCCACTACAATGATAGAAACGTTATAAACACTTAATGCCTACGCATTTACATTTTCAGGCTTAGAGAGAGCTATTTATGAAGCAGTTGGTGATCACCATTTTAGGGCAAGACCGGCCCGGATTAGTAGAAAGTATTTCATCGGTTATCTTGCAAAATAAGGGTAACTGGCTGAGCAGTAATTTAAGCCACTTACTAGGCCACTTTGCCGGTATTATTCAGGTAGAAGTAGCGCAAGAGCACTTTGAAGCATTGCAAAACGCATTAAATGCCTTACCTAAACTCGACGTACGGATAGAAACTGGCAACACAGAAGTAGAGCCAAGTAGCAAAGAGCAAATAAATTTTGTCATTACTGGCAATGACCGCCCGGGCATTGTTCAGGAGCTGGCAAGTGTAATACGCCACAAAGGCGCTAGCATTACTCACTTAAACTCAAGGCAACAAAGTGCGCCAAATTGGGGAGTGCCTATTTTTAGTGCCGTAGCGACTGTAACCTTACCCAGTGGTATGAATAAAGAAGAAGTTATTGATGCACTTGAATCGATTACCAGTGATTTAATTGTAGATATTGAAGAGGCATAGCCCAAACGCCGTTGACATAAAAATGACATGGTAGTCATTTTTATGTCATCTAACTGGCGTATGTTTAAGTTAAAAAGGGCTGATTATTACTACTTTTATCGCTTTTTACATTGTTAACCTCATAAGCGCAGACACAGCCCCAAATTAAATTTGAAACATATCCTGATAACGGAATAGATATGAATGCCCATATAGAGCCCCCTCAAACAACTGAATATTTTGCAAAAGAATTAAGCTGGCTGTCATTCAACGAGCGTGTACTACAAGAGGCTAAAGATAAAAATAACCCGATTATTGAGCGCATGCGCTTTTTGGGCATTTTCTCTAATAATTTAGATGAATTTTTTAGAGTACGGGTTGCTGATGTAAAGCGCCGAATTTTATTAAATAAACTCCCCGATGCTAATTTTGAAGAAGACGAAATACTGCTTAGTGAGATACAAAAAAAAGTACTCCAGTTAGGTAAAAAATTTAACCACATACATCAGCAGGTATTAACAGACTTAAACCACCATAACATTCATGTTAGTCGCCCCGATGAGCTCAGTGAGTTTCATTTAAACTGGTTAAAAAATTACTTTCATGATCACGTTTTGCAACATACCTCTCCTATTTTGCTAAACGAGAACAAAGACTTCTCTACCTATATAAACGACACCATGACCTACTTATTTGTAGAAATGAGTGATGAAAAAAGTTATTACGCAATGCTTGAGGTACCCACCGACAGGGTTGATCGCTTTATAAACCTGCCTCCAGAAAAAACCCGCCGTCATAAAACTATTGTAATGCTTGATGATGTCATCACTTACTTTTTAAACGATGTATTTAGTAGCTTTTTTTCTTATAAAAGCATTGCCGGTTATGCAATAAAATTAACTCGCGATGCAGAGTACAACCTAGACGACGAGCTAGAGGCTGGCTTACTTGATAAAATGTCCAAAGGGTTAAAACAACGTATTTATGCTGAGCCAGTAAGGTTGGTTTACGATCAAGCCATGCCTGAAAACATGCTAAAAGTGATGAAAAAGCGCCTCGGTGTCACGCATCATGATGCGTTAATTCCTGGGGGGCGTTATCGTAATTTTAGAGACTTTATATCGTTTCCTAATGTAGGGCGCCAATATTTAGAAAACAAACCCCTCCCAGCATTGCAAAGTAGTGCGTTTAATAAACATGCCAGTGTATTTGACGCTATAAGCGAGCAAGATATTTTACTGTATTACCCCTATCATACTTTTAATCATGTGCTTGAATATGTGCGCCAAGCGGCCTTCGACCCTAAGGTTACGCAAATAAAGGTTAATATTTATCGTGTAGCGAGCAAATCGAGGCTGATTTCATCGTTAATCAATGCCGCTCAAAACGGTAAATTAGTAACCGTTATGGTTGAGCTAAAAGCACGTTTTGACGAGCAAAATAATATTGAATGGGCAAAGGTGCTAAGCAGTGCAGGTATTAAAGTAATTTTTGGTATACCCGCACTAAAAGTGCACAGTAAATTATGTGTGGTACACCGTAAAGAAAAAGGCCAAATAGTAAAATATGCTCATATTGGCACAGGCAATTTCCATGAAAAAACAGCCAAAATTTACACTGACTTTAGCCTATTTACTCGCCACACTGGTATTTGTGAAGAAAGCGACAGCGTATTTAGATTTATAGAAAGCAGTTATAAACCGTTCAAATTTGACTACTTAATGCTTGCACCAATTAATGCCCGTGAAACGCTGCTTGATTTAATCAATAACGAAATTGACCATGTTAAAAACAACAAACCAGGCAAAATAACGGTAAAAATAAATAACCTCGTCGATAAAGAGCTGGTAGACAGGCTTTACCTAGCTGGACAAATCGGCGTTAAAATTAGAATTATTGTACGTGGCATGTGCTCGCTCATCCCTGGGGTGCCTAAACTTAGCGATAATATTAAGGTAATTAGTATTGTTGATCGCTTTTTAGAGCATCCTCGCGTAATGGTATTTGGTAACAATGGCGATGAAAAAGTATTTATATCTTCTGCTGATTGGATGACACGTAACCTAGATCATCGTGTTGAAGTAGGTGTTCCTATTTTGGATGTTAAGTTAAAACGCCTTATAGTTGATATATTAGAGCTACAATTTAAAGACCGTACCAAAGCACGCATTATTGATAGCGAGCAAAAAAACGCTTATGTAAGAAGGGGTAACCGTAAAAAAATTCGCTCGCAGATAGCAATTTACGATTATCTAAAAAAATGGGAACACACTTATTATAATGAATGATCACCCTTCAATAGCCGCAGTTGATTTAGGCTCCAACAGCTTTCATTTAGTGGTTGCCCGAGAAGTAAACGGCACTTTGCAAATTTTGCACAAAGAAAAACAACGCGTTTATTTAGCCGATGGACTAGATGATAAATTTCGCTTAAGCCAAGCTGCAATAGACCGCGCCCTCGTGGTACTAAAGCAATTTGCTAAAACCTTACATGAGTTCCCCGCAAGTAATGTAAAGGTAGCTGCCACTTACACTTTTAGGCGCGCTAAAAATATTAACGCCTTTTTAGCCCAAGCTAGCGCTGTATTTCCTTTTCATATTGATGTAATTGCAGGTCAAGAAGAAGCGCGCCTTATTTATCAGGGCGTTGCGCATTATGTTCATAATGAAGAAAACCGTTTAGTGATCGATATTGGCGGTGGCAGTACCGAACTTATAATAGGTAAACATTTTAAGCATAAGCTTTTATCTAGCCGTAATATGGGCTGCGTTAGCTTTACAAAGCAGTTTTTTAGCGATGGAAAAATAACGGCCAAACGCTTTAACAAAGCGCAAATAAGAGCCGAGCAAGAGCTTGAAGCCATTTTTTCTAATTATGTAAGCGAAAATTGGCAATCAGTAATTGGCACCTCGGGCACTATAAAGTCAATTTTAGCAATGATAAGCGCCACAAACCCGCAACAACCTAACATTACTTACGACGATTTACTCGCGTTAAAACAACAGTTTATTAGTGCTAAACATATTGATAACTTAGCTATTGCAGGGCTTACACCCGAGCGCCAACAAAGCATATGCGGTGGCTTAGCAATTTTAATTGCGATATTTACAGGGTTTGCCATTAAAGAGCTGACCTACAGCGATTTTTCTTTGCGCGAAGGGTTGCTGCACGAAATGCAGCAAAAGCTGGCCCATAAAGATATTCGCTCAAACACCATTAATAACTTAAGTGAGCGCTACACTGCTGATAAAGCGCATGCAGCGCGTGTTGCCGATACGGCTATTTGGCTCTATAAACAGTTAAAAAATGTATGGCATTTAGATAATAACGACGATATTGCTTTGTTAACTTGGGCAGCAAAATTACACGAAATTGGTTTATCAATTAACTCATCGGGGATTAACAAACACAGCGCTTATATAGTGGCGAATAGTCAATTACCCGGTTTTACGCAGCAAGAGCAACTTATTTTAAGCTCACTTATACGCTTTTATCGTAAAAAAATTAAACTGACTGAGCTGCCAGAGTTTTTAACTATTTCTCAAAAGCACGTGCTTAAACTGATTGTTATTTTACGCTTGGCCATTTTATTTAATCAAAAGCGCCAAGTGAGCTTAAAGCCGGATATGGAAATAAGCGCAAGCAACTTAGGCTTGTTTATTAAGTTTAGTAACAGCTATTTGCAAGAGCATACATTGCTACAAGCAGACCTAGAGCAAGAGCAGCTCTATCTTAAAAAAGCAGGGATTCAGTTTGAGTGCGTTTAATTTTATAAGGCTATTAAAAGCCCGTGACATTGTTTGTTCTAAAGTAATGTAATTGCGACACGTGCTTTTTAAAGTGAGCTTGCTGCTTTACTTACGCCCCATGTAAAGCACACATAATAAAGCGCCCTTGGGGTAAACCCAAGGGCGTTTGAAGCTTTACCGATAAAGATAACAACCGAGTTATTTTATCAGGTTTACATATCCATATGGCGGTTTGAGCTTTGCATCATTTGCTTAACGCCTTGCTTTTCAAGCTCTAAAATTTGCTCGAGCTTTTCTTTACCGTTTTCTGTCTCAGCGCGCTCTAATAAGTACTCGTAAAGTTCGATTACTTTTTTGTGCTGCTCAGAGAGATAGTTTTGAATCACCTTTTCATCAAATTCTTGGTCTTTGCTAATATCGTTAAACGTAATTAACTCGGGGTTGTCTGCAAAGTATTCGTAGCTGTAAGTATCTAAGGTGTTGATCTCTGTAATTGCTTTAAAGCCAACTAAGTCTTCAGCTAACTTTTTTTCATAATCTAAATAATAGTCCACTAGCATCGCGTTACGTTCATCAAGTAACTCCTTAACGCTGTAAAAATTTGCCGCCATTTGTGTGTGAAATAAAACGGTCCAATCGTACACTTCTTTAATTGTTTTAACTTGCATGTGCATTCCTTACTAAGTTGACTGTATAAGGTATAGGTTGCGTAAACCGTGCCAACATAAACTCAATTAAAAACAATGCATTAAAAATAAAAAAACAGGAGCTAGGCGGGTTATTTGGTACAAGTTACAAAATACGGGTAATTTTTATAGGGCAATAAAACAGGTATTGCCCACAGTGTGCTATTAGAGCCTGCTGAAATAGGGGCTGCTATCAAGCGCACGAGGGTACAAACCGTACACCGCAATTTAACCGCCCCTACATTCAGCAAGTTTTAACTCACAAAGAACAACACCTATTGACTAATATGCTGCTTTTTCCAGAGTAAATACACCGCAGGTATAACCAATAACGTAAGTATAATTGCGCTTAGCATCCCACCTACCATCGGCGCAGCTATTCTGCTCATCACTTCGCTACCGGTGCCGGTGCCGTATAAAACGGGTAATAAGCCAGCAATAATGGTAGCTACCGTCATCATTACGGGGCGCACTCTTAGCCCTGCACCTTGCATAATAGCGTGTTGTAACGCTTGTAAGTTAAATGCTGTTCCAGTTTGCTCGCACTGCTGGCGCTGCTCTGTATAAGCTTGGTTTAAATATACAAGCATTATGACGCCTATCTCTACGGCAACACCGGCCAATGCAATAAACCCTACACCCACTGCCACCGAAAAGTTAAACGCTTCAAAGTACATCAGCCAAATGCCGCCCAGCATAGCCAAAGGAAGGGTGGCAATAATAATAAGTACTTCGCTTAGGCATTTAAAATTAAGGTATAGCAGTATTACAATAATCGCGAGTGTAAGCGGGATCACATAACTAAGCTTTGCTTTTGCGCGTTGCATGTATTCGTACTGCCCTGCCCAAGTAATTGAATAACCAGCGGGTAATTGTAGGTTATCGCTAAGTACTTGCTGAGCTTGTGCTACATAGCTGCCAATATCACTGCCTTTAATATCAATTAAGCTCCACCCATTTAAACGCGCGTTTTCGCTTTTAATGCCGGTAGGGCCATCTTCAATAAATACTTTAGCAACATCACCAAGTGCAATATGTTGGCCTGACGGTGTAATAATAGGTAATAATTTTAAATCTTCAGGCGAAGCACGAAAGCTCTGCGGGTAGCGTAAATTTACCGGGTAACGCTGTTGCCCTTCGATTGTTTCAGTCACGTTTGAGCCGCCAATTGCTGTGGCTACAACCTGTTGTACGTCGGCTATATTTAGATTATACCGTGCTGCTTTTTCGCGGTTTATATCCACTTTAATATAACGCCCTGTGGCTACACGCTCTGAATACACTGAGGCTGTGCCGGGCACATCTTTTAACAATTGCTCAATTTGCTGCCCAATGCTTTGAATTTCTAACAGGCTTGGGCCCGCAATTTTAATACCCACAGGCGTTTTAATACCGGTGGCAAGCATATCAATTCGCGTTTTTATTGGCATAACCCACGCATTTGTAAGGCCCGGTAATGCAACTAAGCTTTCCAGCTCTGCTTTAATTTTCTGCTTCGTCATGCCCTCTCGCCACTGTGATTTTGGCTTAAATTGAATAAAGGTTTCAATCATTGTCAGCGGTGCGGGGTCGGTTGCAGTATCGGCGCGCCCTATTTTACCAAATACAGTTTTTACTTCAGGCACAGAGGCTATGAGCTTGTCTGTTTGCTGTAAAATTTTTCGTGCTTCACCAATAGAGAGCCCTGGGTAAGTTGTTGGCATATACATTAAGTCGCCTTCATCTAGCAAAGGAATAAACTCACTGCCTATTTTATTTACCGGATAAAAGCCTATAACCGTCACTATAAATGCAATAAATAACGTACTTTTTGGAAATTTAAGTACGGTAGCTAACAGCGGTTTATACCCTGCAACCAAGGCTCTATTAACAGGGTTTTTATGCTCAGCAATGACCTTACCCCGAATAAAGTAGCCCATTAGCACCGGTACTAACGTTATAGCTAAACCGGCAGAGGCTGCCATTGCATACGTTTTGGTATAAGCAAGCGGGGCAAACATGCGCCCTTCTTGCGCCTCTAAAATAAATACAGGCATAAAACTTACAGTAATAATGAGCAAGCTAAAAAATAACGCAGGGCCTACCTCGGTGGCCGATTTAGTCACTATTTGCCAGCGGTTTTGCTTGGTCAGTGGCGTTTTTTCCATGTGTTTATGCATGTTTTCGATCATTACGATAGCACCATCTGTCATAGCGCCAATAGCAATAGCAATCCCGCCTAACGACATAATATTAGCGTTTACACCTTGCCAATACATCACAATAAAAGCCATTAATATACCCATAGGCAAGGTAATAATAGCCACCAGCGATGAGCGCACATGAAATAAAAATACCACGCACACTAAGGCTACAATAATGAGCTCTTCAAACAATTTACTACTTAGGTTATCAACCGCGCTTTTTATTAACGTGGAGCGGTCGTAAACCGGAATTATTTCAACCCCTTCGGGTAACCCTTGTTTTAAAGACTCAAGTTTTGCTTTTACCCGAGAAATCGTTTCTTGGGCGTTTTCGCCATAACGCATCACCACAATGCCACCCGCAACCTCGCCTTCGCCATTTAGCTCTGCAATGCCTCGTCGCATTTGAGGACCTAAGCGCACATCCGCTACATCTCGTAATTGTAATGCACTTCCTTGGGCGTTAATTCCTAATGGAATGGCTTCTAAGTCGGCGACACTTTTAATATAACCTGTGCTGGTTACCATGTATTCGGCTTCAGCCATTTCGATTACTGAGGCGCCAGTTTCTTGATTACCTTGGCTAATTGCAGTTTGTATCAAACTAAGAGGAAGGCCATAAGCACGTAACTTAACGGGGTCTACAACCACTTGGTATTGCTTTATCATGCCACCTACAGCGGCTACCTCAGATACACCTTCAACGCTTTGCAGTTCAAATTTTAAAAACCAATCTTGCAAGCTACGAAGTTGGCTAATATTGAGCTGATTTGTTTTATCGACTAACGCATATAAATAAACCCACCCCACTCCTGTGGCATCGGGCCCAAGTTGTGCCTTTGCACTTGCCGGCAAGCGGCTTTCTACCTGACTTAAATACTCTTGTACGCGGCTTCGGGCCCAGTAAATATCGGTATTTTCATCAAAAATAATATACACATACGAGTCGCCAAAAAACGAAAAACCGCGCACCGTTTTAGCGCCGGGCACAGACAGCATTGCCGTGGTGAGCGGGAAGGTAACTTGGTCTTGCACTACTTGGGGTGCTTGGCCTGGGTAGCTGGTTTTAACAATTACCTGTACGTCCGATAAATCCGGAAGCGCATCAACGGGTGTCTGTTTAACACTGTAAATACCCGCGCCAAATACAATAATACTCAGTAACAATACGAGAACACGATTAACGACCGACCAGCGAATAACAGCAGCTATCATAATGACTCCCCATGCATTGAATGATGAACTGCGCCTTCGTCAGTAGGGTGCTCAGCAATTTTGCTTATTACAAATTCGCCCTCAATAATGCTAAACGTAAAATGAACCTGCTGTTCAGGGGAAAGCGCACTAATATCAAGCTCTTTAGCAAGTATAAAGTCCATAGTAGCAGGGCCTCTGTTCCATTTAGCGATAGCCTCTCTGCTAATATTAATAACCCGCTGCGCTGCGTTTATATTATTTATGGTTCCCATTACTGTAGCTGTTTGAACCGCTTCAGCCTTGTCCATTTCCATGTTAGACATGTCGCTCATGGCGTTAGTGCTTGGCGCGCTCATACGCTTAAAGTCCGAGTCTTTACTCGATTCAGAGTCTATTAAAAACTGCGCAGCAGTCACAACATGGTCTTCTTTGGTAATGCCCGATAGAATAGCCACCTCATGTTGGCTAATTTGCCCTACTTTTACCGCCACCGATTTAAAACGCCCATCGCCTAGAGCAAGTACTACTCGGTTTTGTGCGCCTGTACGAATAAGCGCTTGCTTAGGTATAACTAATTGCGGTGAGTCACTGTGTGTGTGAATACTTACTTGGGCAAACATATTAGGTTTAAGTAGCCCTGCGGTATTTTCAAAACGCAGCCTTACACGTAGAGTACGGTTTTGAGCATTCAGCGCTGGATAAATGTAATCTACTACGCCCTGCCACTGCTTACCTTGAATGTAATCAAGGGTCATTGTAACGGAGAGCCCTTTGCTCACTAAAGCTGCTTGGCGCTCAAATACTTCTGCCTCTACCCATACTTGATCTAGTTTAGCGATGCTCATCATTGAGGTGCCAGGCTTAACATAAAAACCTTCACGTATATTAAGCTCATCAAGCACTCCACTTTGACGCGCGTAAAATGTAATGTTTTGCATCACTTTTTTATTTTTTTCTAAGCGCTCAATAAAGCCATCAGACACATTTAGCGACTCTAAACGGGCTTTAGCAGCCCGGATCAATACGCTGTTTTTTCTATTTACTGCGAGTAAAAATTCTTCTTGTGCGTTCACAAGCTGAGGAGAGTAAAGCGTGTAAAGTGGCTCACCAGCACTAACGGGCTCTCCTTGCGCTTTTACAAATAAAGTTTCTATCCACCCTTCTACGCGAGGGTGAATATGGGTTAACTGATCTTGATTGTATTGCACATAACCGATTGTTTGAATATCACTTTGTAGTGTTTTCAGTTGCACTTTACTGGTTTTAACGCCTAAGTTATTAACCACTTCAGGTGATATTTTTATAGTACCTGGGCTGTCGTTTTCAGCGTTTGCATATACAGGCACAAGCTCCATCCCCATTGGAGATAGCCCTGGCTCATCGCGCCTATAATTACTGTCCATGGGAGCAACCCAATACAGCGGCTTCGCTTTTTTATTATCAGCGGTTGTGGCTAAGTGCTCAGTGTCATCAATCAACCAACGATTAGCAATAAACATTATCGTGGCACCAATAAGCAGCGCTACAAGGTATTTTAAGTTAGTTTTCATTGTTTTATCCTTGCAACTCAGCCATTACTAGCGAGTCTAAACTGGCTGCGTAATAATTTAAGCGAGCAATAATTATGTGTTTGTCTATTTGAATATTAAGGGCATCTATTTTGGCGTTTAGCTCACTAATACGCGCGCGCATAACATCAGAAAAGTCGCCATCGTCACGGGTATACGCGTTTAAAGTAGCCTGAGCTTGTTGCGACATTTGCGGTAATAATGTGTTTTGATAAAGCGTATTGCGCTGCTCAATTCGCTCAAGCTGACTAACCTCTTTAAAGTACTGTCCTTTTAGGCTTTGTAGCGCCACGCGTTTGTCGGTTTTAATGGCCTCTGCATTAGCAATAGCCGCATTAACTTGCTGATCTTGCCTGTTATCGGTAAATAAAGGTAAGTCAATACTCACCCCCACCGAAAGCAAATCAGCACGCGACTCACCAGCTTGGTTATCAGCGCGGTAGCCATAACCCATATTTACGCCAAGTTGTGGCTTATAACTTTGTTTAGCAAGGCTCACTTGTGTGCGTTTAGCGGCTATACGTTGATCTATAGCCACTATAGAGGGATGCGCCATAAGTAACTTAATGAGCTCATCAAAGTCTAAGCTATTAAATTGGGTAAGCGGGGCTGGCGCTGTAAAAGTTAGGCTTAATGGTTGGCGTAATATGCTCTGTGGTAACCACTGGGCTAACCCTTGTTTAGCGGCATCTAGCTGCTGCGCTAATACAATCAGTTTATCTTCAAGGCGTGTGAGCTCCAATTGAGAGCGAATAATATCTTGCTGACGGGTTTTACCTAAACTACTGGAGTAACTGGCTTCGGTAACTTCAATTAACTGGCTAAACAATGCTTTATCTTGTTCAATTAACGCAATACTTTGCTGCGCTCTGTAGGCATTTAACCACAGCTCCATTACCCTAGCTTTTACTTGCGCCTTTCGCTGGGCCCTAAGCCACGGCTGCTCAAGTGCTTCTTCTTTTATTGCTTGTTGGCTAAGAGCCAAGCTATTACCACGGCTAAAGCTTTGGCTTATACCCAGCTTTAACTGCGTCATGTTTTCTTGATCAAACGCAAAGCCATCTACGGGTACGCTTTGCAAACCTATGCTTAATACGGGATCTGGTAGTGTTCCTGCAGCAATACTTTGCGCTGTGGCGGCGGCTTGCTTTTGCTCACTGGCGCTCAGCCACGGCTCGTTATTGAGCGCTAGGTTTATGGCATCCGTTAAATTAAGGGTTGATGCTTTTGCTATAGCATCACTATTAAATACAGCACCAAATAAGGTGGCGCTCAGTAATAAAGCTTTAAAAATTACAGTGCGGGTCATTGCCTGCTCCATCTAAAATTAAAAATAAAATCTTAAATTAACAAGCAGAACAGGCGCTTTTAGCGAATATAGCTAAATTTCACTCATACCAATGGTGTTGAGTTATTAGTTATTTATAGCGACAGTTAAATAGAGTGATAACAAGGCATAAACATCGACATGTAGTTGCTCTACACGAGAGGTTTATAACGCTGTTAACGCTTTATTTGGCACGCTAAATGACTAAATAATCAAGTCGATTGGTATCACACCTATCCTGCGTTTAAGCAAACATAGGAGGGCGATATAAGGTATTACTAGGTGGGGAGGAAATACCGCTATTAAGCTGGGTAACTTTTTCACTCGATAACGAAAAAGCAGTAAATAAGGCCGGGGACGTTAAAATAGAGCTGCTTCCACAGCCATTTATTGGGCAATGACAATCATTTTGAACATCTGCTTCATCACTGCAGCAATCCATTTCCATCATACCTGTATGCAATTTACTCTCGCTCATTACATGTGTGGCATGCTTTGCTGATAGGCTCATATGTGGCATTTCGCACTGCTGATTTACAGACGCAACGGCTTGCCCCACAAACGTGAGTAGCATCACAACAACGAGTAAATTTGAGTAAAAACGCTGCAAAACAAAACCTATTAAGTAAATTACCCAGTAATAATATTTGAGTTATTAAGCTAACTCAAATAATTAATTTTCTTTTTTAGGCGGTTTAATTAAGCTACTCGCTAAAATAGCAAAAATACAATAAGCACTAAAATACCAAAATCCCTCACCAAAAGAGCTATGCATAATTAGTAAATCGCTACTTTGCCCATGTGCATTGCCTGCCAAATAAGTCACTATTAACGCAATAACAAACACATCCACCATGCTCCACTTGCTCAGTGCGCAAATAACCACACCTAACTTATTTTTAAATCTGCTGGGCGACAAGCAGCAATACAGTAATTGCAGCAGTAATTTTAAGCTTGGGATCACAATAGAGAACAACCCAACTAACGCCGCTACCAATAAATTATTATTATTAGCTAGCTCGTTTACGGTTCCCCAAATACTTTGTGTTTTGCTATACGCGTTTATTTCACCCTCTAATTTATCAAGTCCTAACATGCTAGAGAACATCATTAACATACTACGGGTACGGCCATCGCCTTCCTCAGCCAGCATTTCTATGCCTGCTTTGGCGAGTTGCGATTTATCAATGTTCCCCTCAATCGATAATACAGGTTTGGTAACACCAGGAAATAACAGCCCTAATGCAACCACAATACTTAAAATAGATAACCAATTACGCATATTTATTCTGCAATAGCCTCAATAATTTCGTCACTATACAACAGTGCATCAAGAACATAATTAAAAATATGACCTATATGCAAATCACTGTTTATTGCCGGCATTAACACCGCTATTTTATCCATTTCATCTAGTTCAAACGCCCTAATAAGCGCAAGGCTTTGCCCTAAAATGCCCTCATTGTTTAATAATGCCTGGGCAATACTTTCATCTAGCGAAAACTCTTTAACAATTGCTTCAAGGTTTGTATCTAAAATTGCATCCATCACAGAAAACAACCCAACCAAGTAGCCCTGACCAACCAGTTCTGCGTGGTTTTGCCCTAGCAATAGCGCAATAAACTGCGCTCTGGTTAAGGCAAGTTTTGTGAGTTCTGAGGGTTTATCGGCGCCTAATTCGCTCAGCGCCAGCACGCGTACCAGTTGCCTTATGCTGTCCTCTCCTAAATACACAACCGCTTGCGAAATAGAAGTAATTGTTAATTTAGTACTGCCCGAGCGGGCATTCGCTAATTTCAATACTCGCGCTGTAATTGCCACGTCTCTGGCTACTTGTTTTTGTATTTCATCAAAGCATAAAGATTCTTTTGCCGTAAAGCGCAGTAAATCAAACACAATCAACTTACCCGGCTCCACATCTTTGTAAGTGATCATCTCTGGGCGGGCAAAAAAGTAACCCTGAAATAAATCGCAACCGGCTTGTTTTAACGAGTGAAATTGCGCATGAGTTTCTATGCGCTCAACAATAATTTTTGCATGCGGATTAGCGCGTTTAATTTTTTTTATGCGCATATTAGTTTTAATTATTACATCGTCCATTTCAATTTTGATGTAATCTACATGCGCAAGTAATGGCGCCCATTTATCGTCGCCATCGTAATCATCTAAGGCAAACTTGTATCCCTCTTGCTTGAGCGCTTTCACGCGCTGAGTTACCTCAGCTATTTTGTTCGTACGCTCAACGATTTCTAACACACAATTTTGTGGTACTAACAATTTAGGAAAGTTTTCTAAAATAGTGGCTGAAGAAAGGTTAATAAACGCTAAATGATGCGCTGTAAGTTTGTCTGGCCCTAGCATCATCAGTGTATTAAAAAACAAACGGCTAGTTGCTTGCTCATCAGATGTTCCCACAGGAAATGCATTATGGGCTGAATCACGATAAAGCAGCTCATAAGCAAACACATTCTGCTGCGCATCAAAAATAGGTTGCCTTGCAACAAACTGTGTTAGCTTTTGTCCGTTCTGAAAAATATTTGTGGGATTCACTTAATAAAAACCTATCTAATTTGGCGCTGTTTATTACAATGAGGTTATACACTGTAATTCAACTGCTATGAAGATTCTAGGATCATTGCAAGCGGAGTTAAATTACATAACGCTCAAGGTTAAAAGCTTAGCAAAGGTTACGTATTTGTATTTTTTAAAGTTGTTTTTATCCTTATTTATTTTGCATCTTGCTACGTTTGCTCATGCCCAGCAAAACCAGCCAGAACTAAATTACAATGTCAGTGCGTCAGGTAGTCACTACCCTTTTTACACCGGCAACCCAGAAAAACCCGGCATTTTGCCAGAAATAATCACCGCTTTAATGGCGCAAGCAAATATTACCGCCAATCACTTTGAGCTTCCCACTAAGCGAATTACCAAATATTTAGAAAACGGCTTTATTGATTTTGATGTAATTTCTTTAAAATGGTTAGCGCAAAGCGAGCGAGATAATCCTTACTATATTTTTTCAGAGCCGCTGATCCCCGCAACCGAAATGATTGTCGCGCTGCCTGATAACGTCGCGCAGTATCAAACTAAGCAAAGTTTATACTCTAAAGAGGTCGGTACAGTACTTGGCTACTACTACCATGATGATGCAAAATTTAACCGCGTCGATTTTCCCTCTGAAAAAGAGCTAATGATTGCATTATCTAAAGCGCGTATTGACGTTGCTATTATGGGTATTCATACCGCAGCGTATTGGTCTAAACAATTAAATATTAATACTGAGTTTGGCGCCCAGCATTCGCATGGTTATTTAAGAGTGCGTTTACTTGCTAAACACAAAGCGTTACTGCCTAAAATTAACCAAGCACTTGCGCACTTACATAGCAGTGGTTACATAAAACGCATAGAAGATAAATACATTAACCCAATACCCGCACAAAATTTAAGGGATTAGTATCGCCGCCCACCTTTGCTAGGGTATAATACGGCCAAATGTAAACCTCTTCCTATATAAGAACGCCTTATGAGTATTGAAAAAGCCTTAATCGAGCGCAGTAATAACCAGTGTGAATTATGCAGCGCAACCGAACACTTATCTGTTTACGAAGTGCCTCCTGTTACCGAAACCCATTCAGACAAATGCATTTACACCTGCCAAACCTGTAAAGATCAAATAGAAAACAACAGCGAGCTTACCCCAACACATTGGCACTGTTTAAACGACAGCATGTGGAGCCAAACACCTGCCGTACAAGTAGTGGCTTACAGAATGCTAACGCGCTTAGCTGTTGATAATGGCTGGGCACAAGATGCGCTAGATATGATTTACCTAGAAGAAGACACCCTTACTTGGGCGAAAAAAGCCCTTGCTGAAGATGACGATATAAAACACGTAGACAGTAACGGCGTAGTGCTACAAGCTGGCGATACGGTTACTTTAATTAAAGACTTAGACGTTAAAGGTAGTAGCTTGACCGCCAAACGCGGCACAGCAGTACGCAATATAGGCTTAACAAATAACCCTGAACATATTGAAGGGCGAGTAGACGGCCAACGTATTGTTATTTTAACAAAGTTTGTAAAAAAATAGCGTTAAAGCATTATATTAAGGCGCATTAGCGCCTTTTTTTGTGCCTTACAAAATTAAGCCATGATTAAGCTCCCCCCCCCTACACTTACCAGCAATATAGGAATAAGGAGCGCAAGCATGGCAAAGCAGCAATTTAGGTTTCAAAAACGCACATTTACTGGCTTAGGTTTATTAGCCCTAAGTGCACTCACATTAGCGGGCTGTGAAAAACCAGCTAACGAATCACAATCCACAGTACAAGAAAAAAGCGTTATGGGTTTAACCACGCAAGTGAGCTATAAAGATCGCAGTATGCCACGCCCTGGCTCACAACTAATTGTAACGCTATCTGATGTGTCAAAAGCAGATGTAAAAGCCGAAATAATTACGCAACAAGTAATTGATATAAATAAAGCACCGCCGTATACCGTGGAGCTAGCTTATGATGACAACAACATTGTTGATAAACACCGCTATAACCTCACCGCTAGAATCATTAATAAAGACAAGGTTCTTTATACCAGCACAATGCAATACGACCCTTTTAAAAATGCAAACTCGGGGATTCTTCACGAAATTGAGCTTGAAAAAGTCGCCTCACCTAAAAGCGATGTTACCCTTGCAAATACATACTGGAAAGCCGTTACAATTAACGCGCAAACAGTCAGTGTAAGAACAAAAGAGCCATTTATACAATTTGATAAAGATAACCGCGTTAACGGCTTTCTAGGGTGTAATAACGTCAGCGGTAGCTATAGCACAGAGCAACATTCAATTTCGTTTAGCCAATTGGCAAGTACAAAAAAAATGTGCTCACAAAGCATGGAGCAAGAAGCGGCTATGTTAAATATGCTCAATAACACGCAAAAGTGGGCTATAGAAGGCGAGTCTTTAGAATTAAAAGATAGCAGTGGCAACACACTTGCCACCTTTAATGCGGTTTATTTTAATTAAGTAAAAGCCCAGTTGGGCTTTTACTTTACATAATGGCAGGCAGTTATTCGTCGACTAACTGCTCGCTTCTATAAAATCCGCTAGGCTCACTTAAAAGTTCAACTAACTCAGGTAATATGCTGTCCATAGTTTGTTTTAATTTCCACGGTGGGTTAATAACAATCATGCCTGATGCCGTCATACCGTGTACGTCAGTATCCGCTTGCGTGCCTAACTCAAATAATTGAATATTACGCATTCCCGACTCAATCAGCCCTTGCTCCATTGTATTGATTCGCTCTCTATCAACAACGGGATACCAAATCATATATGTGCCGGTAGCAAAGCGCTGGTGCGCCTTAACTAGTGTGCTTACTACAGTATCGTAATCGTCTTTTATCTCATAAGGTGGGTCAATAAGCACACATGCACGGCGTGAAGCTGGCGGAAGTAACCCTATTAATCCGGCAAAACCGTTTTCGCCACGTACGCGAATAGAGCGCTTACCTTGCATGTTTTGCTCAAGTAACTGCAAATCGCGCGGGTGTAATTCAAAAAACCAGCCTTTGTCTTGACGACGTAAGTAATGCTCAGCAATTTTTGGCGAACCGGGGTAAAACGCCAGTTCATCCCCATCATTAAACGATTTAATTAATGCAATATAATCGTTTAGCGCCTCGTGCTCACTGCTATGTTGCCAAAGCTTAGCAATGCCCTCTTTGTATTCTTGTGTTTTTTGGGCATCAGATGAACTTAACTCAAAAAATCCCGCACCAGAGTGGGTATCAATATAATCAAGAGGTTTATCTTTAATGGTTTGATATTGAAGTACCTGTGCAAGTACTAAATGTTTAAGCACATCGGCAGGGTTACCTGCATGAAAAGAGTGTCTGTAACTAAGCATTGTTAATTTTCGCTATACGCAATTTAATATCGGCAGTGAACCATAAGCTCTGTATTTTGGCAACCTATACACCGCTTTGCGAGCAGTTAAGTGAACCATTTATGAACAAAAAAGCCGCCACCCTGAATTATCACTTAATAAACAATAAAATTGTGCTAAAACCACCGTAAATGCTGGCAAAACAACACACTTTGCTTTACATTTGCATGACATTAATTACAGTTATATGAGCGCCTTTATGAACAACACAACTCTTCAACAACTCGAACAACTGATTGACTCGCTTATCGAGCGCAACAACCAATTACAAACAGATGTTGCTAGCTTAAAAGAGCAAAACGCAAAACTAAGTGACGAAAACGAAATTTTACAACTAGAAGCCCTTGAAAACGAAGAAAAGCAAAAAGATGCCAGCTCTACGTTAACAGGCTTACTTGATAAACTACAAAGCGCACAACAGGCAAGCTAATGTCTGAGCTGCAAAACCAGCGGGTCACAGTTGAGTTGCTAGGTAAAGAGCAGCAGTTTGCATGCCCGGCTGGGCAAGAAGATGCATTAATAGCAGCAGCACAAAATTTAAATGACTTGGTTGAGCAAACAAAGCAACGCTCATCAGTTCGCAACGAACAACAGGCGATACTTTTAGCAGCACTTACACTTAGCCATGAGTTGCTAGAAGCTAAAACGCATGCCAGTGTAGAGCAACAGCAACAAGATCAACTCATTGATAAACTCAGCCAATGCTTGGCGAGTGACCCAATAAAAAAATAAAAAGCGCCCCGTGCGCTTTTTGTTTATTATGAGGGTAAATATATGCTGCGCAGAGACACACAATGACATTAAAACCCCTTTTAGTAACTGTAATCCCCGCCCTTTTTATTACCCTTAGCCTATTTTCTCACTCTAGTAAGGCAGCGGTTACTTGGCAGCAAATAAACGAAAATGTACAATTTTTAAAACAACAAGATAAGCTACGCTTTTACGATTCCAACCAAGTGCTCATAGAGGGCGAGCAATGCGCACTAATGGTTGATGCAAGCGGAAACTTTGCAGCCGTAGAAGCACTGGCAAAACAGTTAAAAAAACACCTTAAAACCCCGCTCTGTTATTTAGTTGCGACCCACTTTCATGACGACCATTTACTCGGCATGGCCGTATTACAAAACGCTTTCCCAAAAGCGCAGCTAATAGTACATCAACAGGTAGCCGATAATTTTGCCACATACCAACAGGCTTACGATGATAAGTTAGCAGGCTATGAAAAAAGTATAGAGCTGAGCTATCAGCGCTTAGCCACATTGCCCGAGCAACAGCAAACACAGTGGCGCGAAAAGCTCTCTTTAGCTAAACAACGTTTTTTGCGTTGGAAAACCTATCACTTAAAATCACCTAGCACCGTAATCAGCGAGCAACAAAGTATTGATTTAGGTAACTTTGCGGTACAAATAACGCCCGAAAAAGCCCACACAAACGGCGATTTAACACTTAGTACCAATAATGGCACTCTGCTAATAGGCGGCGATATTGTTGACTGGCTACCCTACCCAGGCCACGGCCAGTTACAAAATTGGCAAGCCTTGCTCAAACGCTATATTAATCAGCCTAATTTGCGTACAATATTTCCCGGCCACGGCGGGGCGCTTGTAAAAGCGCAACTTAAGCAGCCTTTAATGTTTTTAACAAATTTAATAACCCATGTGAAAAACAATAAAAAACAAACGCTTGAGCAACTTACTGAGAGTTTCCCTGCGGATGTTTTAGCACCATATAAACAAGAAGCGTTAAATACAAAGTCGAGCCAGTTATTTTTACAGGCTGGGCTTAAGCGCGCCCAGTTAATTGAGCACGCGCAGTAGTGTTATAAAATAAAGGATTGTAGATAAGAGATGAAGATGCGTGGATTGTTTGTAAGTTGTGTAATTATTTTTTTGTATGGCTGTAACAGCACACAAACACAACCCGAAACAGACGCACCACAAATTTTCACTCACTTTGAGCCAAGCTACGAAAACCAAATAGAGCTTGAGCCTGTACAGCCAAAACAATTACAGCAAGCCAATACTGCGCCGCCAGTAAAGGCAAAAAAAACAATTGTAAAAAAGCGCCCCGCCAAAGCTAAAAACCTATGGGTGCATATTGCCAACAACCTACATTTTACGGTGTATCAAAATCGCGCCTTAAAAAAGCGTATTAACTGGTATTTAAAACAACCTAACTATTTACCCACGGTAAATAAACGCGCCGCGCCTTATTTGTATCATATCGTAAAAAAAATTGAGCAAAAGCGCCTGCCTATGGAGCTGGCTTTACTGCCCTTTGTAGAAAGTGATTTTAGACCCACCATTGCCTCATCGCAGCAAGCAGTAGGTGTTTGGCAGTTAGTGGCCGCCACAGCGCATCATTTTGGCATTAAATCCGATCAGTGGTATGACGGCCGACAAGATGTACTTGCCTCCACCGATGCCGCACTTGAATACCTCAGCTATTTAAACAAACGCTTTGATGGCGACTGGCTACACGCCCTAGCGGCTTATAATAGTGGTGAGGGGCGTGTTAAACGAGCCATTGAGCGAAATAAAAAGCGCGGTAAAAGTACCGATTACTTTTCTCTAAAGCTGCCAAAAGAAACGGCCGACTACGTACCTAAACTGTTAGCGCTAAGCTACTTAGTTAAACACCCGCAAAAAGGCTTTAAGCGTCCTAAACTGGCTAATAAACCAATAACAACGCAAATGAATGTTGGCCAGCAGTTTGATTTTTCGGTCATCGCTAAGCTCTCTGGGGTTGGCTCAAAACAGTTGCACGCGCTTAACCAAGGCTACTTAAAAAATCAAAGCTCACCGAATGGTCCCCACTCATTGCTTTTACCTATCGGCCAAGAGGCACTGTTAAAAAGTCAGTTTTTTAAGTCTAATTTTGCAGGCGAATACATCGTTAAAAAAAATGATACGCTATACAGCATTGCAAGGCGCTTCAGCATGTCAGTAAGCGCGTTAAAGCAGCTCAATGGCAAACAAAATAATATGATAGGCATAGGTGAAAAACTGCTGGTTGGACAGCCTAAAACGCTCCCAAAATCGCTCACTATAGATTATCAAATTAGTCCTTATTTAGAGCCACAAGAAGTCGTGATCCCCACTCTTGAAATAGGCTATGAAGTAAAACAAGGCGATAGCTTGTGGAGCATTAGTCAGCTTTACGAAGTGCCGCACAGTGATTTAGCTAAATGGAACAACTTAAGTGCCTCAAGCATTTTAAAGCCTGGCACGCAATTAACGCTATTTATTCCCCAGGCAGAAAAACCCAAACAGCCGCAACAAAAACAAGATTTACTGCAAGATCTACAAAAATCACTTATTCAACCACGCTGAGTTTATAAAGCTCGGTATTTCGCGTAAAATCGGCTTTTAACTTAGTCAAAAACTTAAAGAGACAAGCATGCAAATTAGCAAAAATTCAGCAGTTGAATTTCATTACACATTAAGCGAAGCGGGCGAGCAACTAGAAAGCAGTATAAACCACGCGCCTCTTAGCTATATTCATGGCAGCGAAGGCATGCTTCCTGGCTTAGAAAAAGCCCTTGAAGGCAAAGCCGCAGGCGATAAGTTTAGCGTAACACTTGAGCCAAGCGAGTCATACGGTGAGCGAGTTGACGATTTAATTCAGCGTATTCCGCTTAAGCACCTACAAGGTGACGTAAAGGTGTGGAAACCAGGTATGACTGCGATGGTGCACTCAAACCAAGGCCAACACCAGGTAACATTAGTTAAAGTAGGCCGCTTTAATGCAGATTGCGATTTAAACCACCCGTTTGCAGGCAAAACGCTAACGTTTGATTTAGAAGTGGTATCGGTTCGTGAAGCAACCAGTGAAGAGATTTCGCATGGCCATGTTCACGCTGAAGGCGGCTGTGGTCACTCTCACTAATCACACACCTTAAATTAGGAGCAAGTATGTCTAAGGTTGCTATTGTTACAGGCGGTACAAAAGGCATTGGATTAGCAGTTGTAAAACGCTTTATTGAAAATGGCTACACGGTGCACAATTTGGATATTGAGTACAGCGAGCTGGGGGTTTTTCACCAATGCGATGTGAGTAATGTTAGTGCTGTAAAAGCATGTATTACGGCCATTTGTAAACAAAGCCCACGCATAGATGTACTTGTTTCTAACGCCGGTAAACACCTCAGTGCTAGCATTGAGGATACCGATGAGCATACTTTCGATGCATTATTTGCATTGAACGTTAAAGGGGCCTATGCGGCTGTACAAAGTGTACTACCCAGCATGAAAGCGCAAAACAATGGCGCCATTATTTTAATAGCCTCAGATCAGGCAATAATTGGTAAACCTAACTCGTTTGCCTACAACCTGACAAAGCATGCTCTTGCTTCTATGGCAAAAACCACAGCGCTTGATTACGCCCAATTTAATATTCGCGCGAATGCGGTATGCCCAGGGACAATAGAAACCCCTCTATTTCATAACGCGATAGATGCTTATTGTAAAAAAAGTGGGGCTAACAAGGCCGATATAGTGGCAGAAGAGGCAAGCCTTCAACCGCTAAACCGCTTAGGACAAGCTGATGAAGTTGCCGCGTTAGTTAGCTTTTTAGCAAGTGATGATGCAAGCTTTATAACCGGTAGCCTACAAAATATTGATGGCGGATATACCACACAATGAGCACATGCCGATGAGCCTGCAAATTATTGACCCCCACGTGCATTTTTTTAACCTTGCCGAGGGGCAATATACTTGGCTGCAAGGCGAAAACCCACCAGCATGGCCAAATTTAGAGTTAATAAAACAACCTATTAGCGAAAAAGAGCTACTAGAGAGCAGCGGCTTTACCCTCGCCGGCATAGTACATGTAGAGGCTGGTTTTGATAACAACGCCCCCATTAACGAACTTAATTGGCTAACGGCGCATTTAAAAAAGCTTCCCTTTAAAGCCATTAGTTACGCTCAGTTAGATTGCGCACCTGTGCAATTTGCAAAAGCAATAAACGCCCTTGCCCACCCCCATTTAATAGGCATACGGGATATCACCGAAGGCGCAGACGCACAGCGATTATTAAACCCAGTGTGCTTTAGTAATTTGCAAACCCTTTGCCAGCAAGGGCTGCATTATGAAGCCCAGTTTGAGCTTGAAAATACCGCAATAGCCGCTCAGCTTGCTCGTTACGCTAAGGCGCTGCCTCAGCTAAAAATAATAATAAACCATAGCGGCCTACCTAATAATATTAATAACTGGCAGCAAAGCATTCGCATGCTAAGTGCGCACAATAATATAGCGATTAAGTTTTCGGGTTTTGAGCTTTTAGCGTTGAACTTACAACAGCAACAAGATTGTTTTGAAACTATGTTCTCGTACTTTGGTGAGCAGCGCATTATGTTTGCGAGTAACTTTCCGGTTTGCCAAATTAACGCAAGCTATAATGATGTTTGGCATAGCCATCAAGCTTTGTGTAAAACAAATAAAATATGGCACAACCTTAGCTACGCAAATGCTAAGCATTTTTATAACATACCCTAGATAAGCTATATTAAATTTAACCACTTACGTAAATGCGGCAATGACTATGACATTACATTCGCAAATATCAGCCCTTGGCATTTTAACTATTTTAAGTGGTTGCGCATCTAACACGCAGCCTACTCCTAAGCTGCATCATGCCTTACTTACCGAGCCAAATAGCCAAGCGGTAGCGCGTGTTATAGAGCGCTTAATGCATATAAAAAACGTAACGCTTGCTGACGATATCTTTATTCACACCAGTACCTTTACTCTTAAAAACACAAACCGTAGTGATATAAAGGCCAACCAACAGCTTAACTTTCCCGATCAATTTGAGTTAATGATAAACAATAATCGCTGCTATATACGCCACCTTGATAGTAAAGCCACCGCTGAGATAAAAGGCGTTACGTGTACAATTAATCTTGCCAATTAATCCACTAACTATTCAAATGGTATTGCTCATAGGCATTAGAGAAACACAGCTATAAAAAAGCCAGTAAGTGAGTTATCACTTACCGGCTTTTACTTTTAACCATTAGTATTTAAATAACGCTCTTTAAATAAAGCTTAAATTATTTAATTTCTACACGTTGCGAGCGCATAACAATCTCATCATTTAATTCAATGCCTAAGCCTGGCTCTTCTGATACTTCAAAAAAGCCATTTTTTGGTTGTGGATCTTGTAAGCACAGCTCTCGGTTCCACTTTTTAATGGCATATGTATGATGCTCATGAATCAAAAAGTTAGGAATAGCGGTTTCTAAATGAAGCGATGCAGCTGTAGCAACAGGCCCGCCACATACATGCGCCTGAATACGCACATCAAAAATATCGGCGTAGTCACATACTTTTTTAGTTTCAGTAAAGCCACCACATAAACCGATATCGGGTTGTAGTACATCAATGCTTTGATCTTCTAAATAAGGACGCACACCCCAGCGGTTGTATAAACGCTCACCGCCTGCAATTGGCACTGCCACTTTATCTGCTACTTTTGCATGTAAAGAATGGTTTAAGTAGTTAACTGGCTCCTCGTAGTACATGCAATCAAACTCTTCGGCTATTTCACCAATTTGTATAGCAGAGGTCGCGCCAGGTAAGCTGTGGCACTCAAAAATAATATCCACTTCATCGCCAACTGCTTCACGTATAGCTTGCATACGAGCACGGTATAGCTTCATTTCAGCGCGAGAAATTATTTTAGTACGGTCGTAATACGTATTGCCGTCTTTATCGTATTGGATAGGGTCAACTTTTACTGCATCATAACCTTCGCCAATCGCTTTTAACGCCGCTTCTGCGTATTCTTGCGGTTGTACTAACGCTTTAAATTCGCTGTCCCAATCAAACTGTAGCTGCGATGCATAAGTACGTAGCTTATCGTTTACTTTGCCGCCCAGTAATTGGTATACCGGTAAACCAAGTGCTTTACCTTTTATATCCCAAAGTGCTGTGTCTATGGCGCTCATTGCTGCATAAACAACAGGGCCGCCACCTAAACCCCAAAAGCTTTCGCGTAACATACGCGACCATAACTTTTCGGTTTGAAATGGGTCGTGCCCAATTAAAAAAGCATCAGCCATTTCTTTTATCATTGCTGCTGCTGCGCTGTGGCCTAAATCGTAAGCCAAACCAGCCTCACCTACACCACTAATACCTTCATCGGTATGAATACGTACAAAAACCGGCGTCCAGGCTGGACGCTCTGGGCAATGAATATCAAATACTTCTACGCGATTTACTTTCATTAAAATTCCTTATTAGCCACGCAGGCTATTGTGCAAAACTGGGATCAAGTCGGTACGCTTTTCGTAACATGGCAGGCCACGCTAATTGCCCACCTGTGCTGCCGCTATGTACCACATTAGCTTGGTTATAAATATTGTCGATAATTGGCTGCGGCACCGGAATAACCTCTTGTGAGCTGGCTTGTAATGCAAGCTGAATTTCGCAGGCACGTTGCAAGTCATAAAAACGCATAAAGGCATCGCCTACGGTTGGGCCTACGGTTAAGCCACCATGATTTACCAATAGCATATGATTGGTATTGCCTAAATCATCTTGTAATACTTTGCGCTCGTCATCATTTACAGCCAGCCCTTCATAGCCATGGTACGACAGCGAAGGGAGCGAAAACATAGAGTATTGGCTTAGTGGCAATAGGCCATTTTTTTGTGTAGCAACGGCAATGGTTTCTTTTGTATGTAAGTGAATAACGCAATGAGCATCTTCACGCACTTCGTGAATTGCGCTATGAATAGTAAAACCTGCCGGGTTAATGCTAAAGGGGGTGTCGTCAATAATATTGCCGTGCAAATCAACCTTTACTAGGTTTGATGCAGTTACTTCGTCAAACGTTAAGCCAAACGCATTTACAAGGTAGTGATCAGTGCCAGGTAAACGTGCCGATAAATGCGTGTATATTAAATCCCCCCAACGAAAATGCTCTACTAATCGGTAGCAAGCAGCTAAATCTACGCGCAATTGCCACTCTTGCTCCGACACTTTATTTTTTAAATCTAGTTGGGGTAAATCAATCATAATCAGCCTTTTAAAATACGTACAACAACTCAAGTACGAATAGATGTTTAGAAGTCTAAAGCAGTATTAATTTTATAGCAAACACAAACAAAACAGCCACACAATTGTGTGGCTGTTTACGCTGCGCTTTAATTTAAAACGATAATACGTTTTTAAACGCGGTGCTTTATTTTACCTTTGAAAGGTAGTCAGCAATTGCTTCAAACTCTTCGTCCGTTACCGTTGCAACCATTGCTTTCATTGCGGCAGTCATACCATTGCTACGCGCGCCCGATTTAATATCTTTCATTTGGGCCACTAAATAGTCTTTGTTTTGACCATTAATTTTAGGGTATGCGCCCATAATCGGTGCTTTACCTTCTGCACCGTGACATGTTTGACACATTTTTTGGGTGTAAAGGGCTTCGCCATCAGCAGCGGCGGCGTTAAACGAAAAACTTGCGGCTAAACTAATACCCGCGCCTACTATTAGTGCTTTCATCTTGCTCATTATATTCACTCTTCTTTTTGACGGTTAGAAAATAGTCTATTGATTGTAGTAAACAATCTAGTAAAAAGCATACGTATCAATTTACGTTAGGCGATCAAACAAACATGACTACGTTTTCAGCCATTGTTGTTAACTTTAGCAAACAATACTGAACAGACACTTACCATACTAAATCATCTGGTACTTCAAAGTCTGCATATGGGTCGTCTTCATCTTTTGGTTTGTTTTCAGGTTCAACATGAAAAACAATGTACTTTTCATCAACTTCTGCGACTTTACGCGCCGGCTCATCATCGAGTACGTAAAACTGCCCTTCCAGTACACAAATAGCTAAACGACCACCCGATAACGCTTTTTGGGTTTTCTCGTTTACGTCTATCCCTTTTACTTTGTTATCGTAAGTAAAATTAAAGGTACGCTCACCGCGGATAGAGTCTTGGTTATGGTGCTCAAGTATTTGCTTAACACGAGCAACTTGCTCACGTTGCTTAAGCTCTTCTTGGCGCGACTGGTTAAGTTCTTCAGCCTTTTTTTGCTGCTCTAATTTAGTTTGCTGTATGTGCTTTTGCAGATCGCTTGGGTTACTGGTAGCCCCTTTTTTTTGCTTTTTTTGTTGCTTACGTTTTTCTGACTTAGCAACTTTAGCTTTGTGCGATGTTGTTAACCCTGCTTGCAGCAATTGGTCTTGTAATGAACCCATGGCTTTGTTCCACTAAAAACTTATATTAGGTTTATTTTAATCACCAACGAGTACAAATAACAGTGCTATTAGCATTAATCTAGCAAAGGGCTGAATATACACTTTGATTTAGCGCAATTGTTAATGATTTAACCTATGAAATATAAGCCATTTTTCATATACTTTGGCTAACTTATCAGCTTATGTTTTAAGCCCTACAATGCGTTTTGCTCATTTACTTATTTGCTCGGTGTTTATATTTTTTGTGCTGTACGCACCTCAGCCTTTATTGAGCTTATTTGCTAGCGAATTTAACGTTCCCCCTGCGCTTGCCGGCAGCTTAATGAGCGTAACCATGCTGCCTCTAGCAATTGCACCTTTGGTTTATGGGCTATTTTTAGCCAAGCAAAACCCGCTTATTATTTTACGTATTGCTATGTTTATTTTAGGAGTGAGCTGCATACTGTTTACAGTAGCGCCAAGTTTTGAGCTATTACTTTTGGTGCGTTTTATACAAGGCTTAACCTTACCTGCCGCGCTTACCGCGATGACGAGCTTTATTGGTATACGTTACAGCGCAGATGCCTTACAAAAAAATATGACCTTATACATAGGCAGTACCATAGCTGGCGGCTACTTTGGCCGAGTATTAGCCGCTTTATTTAGTGATGTATGGCATTGGCAAAGTTTTTATTATGTTATTTCGATTGTGCTTATTGGCCTGGCTATAAGTATAAAGCCCACGGGCTTTGTGGTATCTAATCAGTCAGCACTTACGCCGTTAACGTATATTAAGCAGCTAAAAGATGCGGCAGTACTAAAATTGTATGGCGCCGTTTTTTGCATGTTTTTTTGCTTTGCAGCCTTATTAAATTACCTACCGTTTATTTTGCAAAACACCTTTTTAATTACAAACACACGCGATATTGGCTTAGTGTACAGCGGCTACTTAATCGGTGCTTTAGCTTCTATTGCAACACCTTGGCTTGCTAAAAAAGTGCCTTCAGCTTGGCATTTACTTGCTGCGGTTTTTATCGTGTATAACTTAAGCATTGTATTACTTATAAGCCAGCAACTGAGTGTGTTTTTAATCGCGTTTACGTTATTTTGTGCTGCTATGTTTGTTATACACTCAAGCGCTGCTCCACTTGTTAACAAGATTAGCAGAGCGCCTGCAAGTGTAACGAATGGCGGGTATGTATCGTTTTATTATAGTGGTGGGGCACTGGGCTCGTTATTGCCAGGTATTGTTTATCAACACTCAGGACAAACTGCATTTATGCTTTGCTTACTGAGTGTGTGTTTTATTGGTTTAGTATTAGTCACTTTAGGCTATCGAGAAGGTAAAAACATTACCCGAGGGTGATGCCCTGTATGCTCAAAAAAGGTATTTAAATCATTTTTTGTAAGCAGCCAAGTTTGGGTGTTTTCAAACGGGTGACAATGAAACAGCTCGTTAAACCAAATATCTTGATCAAGCCACAAAGTAACGTTGCTTTGTTTATCGTTTGCTAAAGCAAGCATAGACACACACCCAGGCGCCACTTTTAAATAACGTGCTAACCGCTCGCTAGAGGCAAACCCCAACCGAGAAAGCCCCTGTTGCTTAGATAGGTTTTTTAAATCGAGCTGTTTGTCGTGTGCGGTAATTACTAAAAAGTGCTTTTTGCCCTCATTATCACGCAAAAACAAGTTTTTAAGTCGCGTACCTGGGCGCTCCACCATAAATGCATCAGCATCTAAACTGGTATGTAACGCAGGGTGTTCTATTACATCGTAATTTATACCTAATTGCGCTAACAACTGCGCAAGCTTTGCTTTATCGGCCAACATACTACAAACAACGCCCTCTTAGCTGCACACTTAAGTCACGCCATAGCACTTGTGTAATTTCGTGTTTTTTTTCACAATAGTTATTTTCACTGAGGGTTTCGTTTAAAAACCTGACGGCTTCATCCTCAAGCTTAAGTTTTAACACACTAGAGTCTTCGAAGTGTTCTTGTTCTATGTAACGTTTTACATCAGAGCGGCTCGGTCTTTTTTCGCCTCGCCCGCCGTTATTTAAGTTTATGTTACTGCGATGCTCAGCCTTTACCGATACAACATAAGCAAATATTTTGTTACCTTGCTCATCCACGTTCTCATAAAACTGCTTGTTATTTATTTCATAAGGAGGCGCTTCATTACTTGCACACCCTGCAAGTAGCAAAGCAAGTATACAGATACTTTTTTTCATTGTTTTGTCGTTTCGCGAGGTATTTTTCTCGAGTCTATCAAAAATAAACGATAACAGTTAAATATTGCTAAAAAATACTTGACCAAATTTATAAAAATATTTAAAGTTCACCCCGCTTGGAACTCAGCAGCCAAGTAATTACAACTATGTAATTTAGGAATGTGGGGCTATAGCTCAGCTGGGAGAGCGCCTGCCTTGCACGCAGGAGGTCAGCAGTTCGATCCTGCTTAGCTCCACCACTTTCCTACTCTTCTATTACTTCCTATTTTTCATCGCCTTATTATTCTTTTATCTTCTACACAATAACTTTTATATTTGTCCATTCCTTGTTTGTTTAGTTTTTGTTGGCTATAAATTATCTCATCTGTAGCAGTGATACTTTTGGCTTAAACAATGGATACCCCTAAACGCACCACATTAAAAAAGCTCGCTGTGATCGGTTTAACCGCCGGCGTAGTTACTCATGTACCTTATGTGTTTGCCCGAAAAAAAGTAACCCTAAGAGTCTTAGGAACACATGTCACGCTACAAGAAGCCATTCGCAAACAAGCAATGCTTGATTTAGGCATAAATATAGAATTTTCCCCTGCAGGTAGTGCTGCCGTATTACAAAAAGCCTCCATGGACCCTGGCTCATTTGATTTATACGAGCAATGGTCAAACAGTATTAATGTGCTTTGGCGGGCGGGGTCTATTCAGCCCATAGAAAAAAAACGACTAACCTACTTTAATGAAATAAATTCTCTAACCAAAACAGGGAAGCTCACCCCCGATGCAAAATTAGGTGCAGGCGACGCTCCTTATAAATTACTCAATGTACAAGAGGACGGCACACTAAGCGCAAACGAAAGCGATTACATTAGCTTTTTACCTTATGTACATAATGTTGACTCTTTTGGCTATAACACCGCCAAGATTAAGCCTGGTATTGCCTACGAAACTGAAAGCTGGGGCTGGTTACTTGATGATGCCCACCGGGGTAAAGTAGGCATTGTAAATGCACCCACAATTGGCTTATTTGACCTTGCCTTGGCAGCACAAAGCAAAGGGTTAATAACATTTAAAGATATTGGTGCGATTACTCGCTCCGAGCTTGACCGTTTATTTAGTATTTTAATTGACTATAAACGCCAAGGGCATTTTGCAGGTTATTGGAACTCGGTACCAGAGTCTGTTGAATTTATGAAAAGCCAACGCGTGCATATAGAAAGTATGTTTTCCCCCGCTGTGGCCGCGCTCAATAGCCAAAATGTTAACGTACGATTTGCCGCTCCAAAAGAGGGCTACCGTGGCTGGCATGGGGTAATGTGCTTATCGTCACAGGTTAATAAAAACCAAAAAGATG
Source organism: Pseudoalteromonas sp. Angola-30 (assembly GCF_028599215.1). Taxonomy (NCBI): domain Bacteria; kingdom Pseudomonadati; phylum Pseudomonadota; class Gammaproteobacteria; order Alteromonadales; family Pseudoalteromonadaceae; genus Pseudoalteromonas; species Pseudoalteromonas sp. Angola-30. Next base: position 32,742 of record NZ_JAQREI010000018.1, on the reverse strand, counting down.
CCGCATACGATTACATGAACTGGTGGCTTTCGGGATGGGCCGGCGCATTTATTGCTCGCCAAGGGTATTACATTAGTAATCCACAGCGCTCAAAAGCAATGCTTTCACCAAGTGAATGGAATTACTGGTACTTAGGCAAGCCCACTACGGTTGACTTACTAAACACCCAAAAACAAGTCGCAGTAAAAGCCGGCGAGCAGCGAAATGGTGGTAGCTATTTAAAACGCTTAAGCAATGTAGCTGTTTGGAATAGCGTTATGCCGACTTACGATTACAGCTTGCAAAAATGGTATGAGTTAATAAGCAGATAATGATAACCCGTTCAATAAAATCAAAAATAATAATTGCCCTATGCGTATTAATTACTTTATTAATTTTGCAAAGTTACCTATTCAATTATTCTCAAAAATCACTTTTTGAGCTGCAAAATGCGCAGCACAAAGCTTTATTACAAAGCGAGTCCGTTACCCGTTTAGAAAACGATGTGATTTCTTTGCAAAGCCAAGCTATTGCTTATCTAGATCATGCTAATAGCAATACCATTGAAAAGTTTAATATGCACTTAAATGCTGCAAAAAGGGATTTAGATACGCTAAGTACATATTTAAATGAGTATGACGAAAACTATCAAAACAATATAAAGCGCCTTAACGAGTACTTAAATAATTACCAAGATACATTTAATCGCGTAGTCGTTAACAGAACCAAACGAGAGCAACTGTACATTACACAGTTCAAACAACCTATTGAAGCGCTAAAAGCACAACTTAATGAGCTTGAAAAAAACACGCAAACAAGCAAGCAAAGCGTAATAGTGAATATACTCTTAACTATTAGCAATATAGAACAAGCAACAACCAATTATTTACACAAGCCAAATTATGATGAAGCACAAAATGTGCAAGATAACCTAGCACACTTAAATACCCTACTGGCGAGTATTGAAACCGCTAATGTTAACCTACTTAATAATACTGACGAGCTTGAGCAAGCGTATAGCCAATTAGTTATTTTAACCCGTAGCTATACGTTTTCGATAAATGTAGTTTTAACAGGAATAGAAAACGAGCTGCTTTACCTAGCCGAAAAAATTAGGGATGTAGAGAAGCAAAAGCTCACCCAGACCGAGCAGCAGCTAAGAGACCACGTATTAAAAAGTACCGAAATGGCCAACCTTTTTGCCGCGCTGATCACTGTTATCATAATAGTAATCACCTTTTTTATTTTTAACTCTGTCATTAAGCCCATCGCGAAATTAACTAAGCTGTTAAATGATATGAGTAATGAAAAACAAGTTACACTTAATGGCAATACACATCATCAAAGTGAGATTAACTCGGTTATTACTGCGGCTAATGCGCTGTATTTAAAAAACAAACAAACAAAGGCACTATTAGCACAAACCCAAGCGCTCAATACTAAAATGGAATTAATGAACAAAGAGCTAACCGTCGCTATGACTCAGGCAAAAAATGCTAACCAAGCGAAAGGCGATTTTGTTGCTAATATGAGCCATGAGCTACGCACTCCAATGAATGGTATTTTAGGAATGCTGCAGCTATTACAAAGCAGCGCTCTTCCTGCAAAACAAAAACACTATGCAGATAAAGCGTTTTCAAGTGCTCAAAATTTATTGCAAATACTTAATAACGTACTCGATTTTTCTAAACTTGAGTCTGACAAAGTAAAGCTTGAATCAATCCCTTTTACTTTGCATACCGTGGTTTCTAATGTGAAAAATTTATTTTCAGTAAATGCTAAACAAAAAGGGCTGCGCCTTAATTTTGTATTGCATGTTGATGCAGGGCTTGAACTTCTTGGCGATCCGCTTTATTTAAGCCAAATCATTAATAACTGCGTGGGTAATGCGCTAAAGTTTACAGAGCGCGGTGAAATAACCTTAAGTATTGAGGCCACCACACAAGATAAGCAAAATATACAGTTACGTTTTGGGATAAAAGATACAGGCATAGGCATGACGCCAGAGCAAACAGAGTCTATTTTTGACTCGTTCTACCAAGGCGACTCCAGTACAACCCGCAAATATGGCGGCACGGGATTAGGTTTAACTATTTGTAAACAACTTACCAAGTTACTAGGCGGCGAAATACAAGTACGCAGTACGCCTCACGTCGGGAGTGAATTTTATTTTACACTCCCATTTAAAATGACAAACCAAGAAACACTTAAAAAACATGCGCTACTTATAAGCCCCGATAAAAAGCAAATAAACTCGCTCACTAAGCTGCTAAGTAATGCTGATATAACGACAGAAGTTACCCAAGAGCCACTGCGCGCCATTGCGAAGATCTCTCAACCTAACAATCCGTTTAGTATTGTATTAATGGCATTATTACAAGCCGAACTAAAAGATAACTTTATTTTACAGCAGCTCTACTTACAAAAACAAAGAAACAAGCACAAACTATTGCTCATTCTCCTTATTAGTGACCAAGAACAACCACAAGCAGTGCCCGATAGCGAACATATTGATATTATTACTATAGGTAATAGCCACCCTGAATCGCAATTAATGCGCTTGCTGCTAGCCGATTCGACTAACCTGCCTACCAGTGATAGCTACCCACAATATACTGGCTATACAGCCCTAGTAGTCGATGATAATCCGATTAACCAAGAGATTATAGAAGCCCTACTTAGTAAAATGAATATGACCGTTGTCTTGGCAAATAATGGTAAAGAAGCATTAGAATGCGTAGACAAGCATGAAGTTGATATAATTTTTATGGATATTCAAATGCCTGTAATGGATGGCTTAGAGGCAACACGAATACTTCGTCAGCGAGGTTATATAACACCAATAATAGCAATCACTGCTGCAGCATTTTCTAATGATAAAAAAGCTGCTATTAGAGCTGGAATGGATGACTACTTAGTAAAACCACTATTATTTGGCGCACTGTATGAGACGATAGAAAAACACATAAAGAAAACTCATACACTTAGTACTTTAAATTTAGCACTCGCAATAGATAACCTTGATGGCAATAGCGAGCTTATAAATACTGTATTTACTAAATTTATTGATGATTATAGTAATTTTACAGATATTGCGGCCACCAGCCTTAGTAATAATGAATTTAAAAGCCTATCTATGGCAATGCATAGTTTAAAAGGACTTGCCGGTACATTAGGCTTAGAGTTATTAGAGCAATGCGCCAAAAAGGCTGAAATGGCGCTAGCAAACAAAGCAGATGTTGATTTAACCGAGTTTAATGAGCAGCTTACATTAACATTATATGCTGTTAGGCAATTTCTTGTTACACACTCTATTTCGCAAGTACCTGCAGGTGCAGAGCATTCAGAACAAAAAAGTACATTAATAGATAATATTTACAATTTAGCTTTATCTGCCCGCCCAGTCCCTAGCCAATTAATTAGAGAAATTGAGCGTAAGCAATTCCCACGTTCACACCCATTATTTGAGTTAAAAGAAGCAATAGATAACTTTAACTACGCTTTAGTGATTAAACTTATTAACGATTACAGAAATAACTATAAAAACTAGACAATTATGGCAACTATAAACTAACTTTAAGAAGTAATTAAAGAATAAGGATTTAGTGTGCATTCAACCTTTCTAGCTGGCAACAATGAACCTGCAGTAGCTCAACCGCGAAAGCCTTTGATACTCATTGTTGATGACGAACCTAGCAACCTACATGTATTAGTTGAAGGCCTACTTGCAGACTACGATGTACGCATTTCAACAAGTGGTGAACAAGCGCTTGTATTTGTTGAATCCACACGCCCAGATTTAATTTTACTCGATATTATGATGCCAGGCATGGATGGCTATGAAGTATGTAAAATATTAAAAGCAAAGCAAAACACCAAAGGTATTCCCATCATTTTTGTTACCGCACTTACCGAAGAGGAATCGGAAGAAAAGGGCTTTACAATGGGGGCCATTGACTACATTCATAAACCCTACAAATTAGCTTTGGTTAGAGCACGCATACGCACACATATTACTGCGCAAGGCATGCTAGACAGACTCATTGAAAAAAACTTTGACTTACACGACAAATTACTAGAAATAGAAGCTCTTGCCAAAGAGTTAAGCCAGCGTGAGGAAGAGCTAAAGCAGCTGTCATCTAAGCAAAAGTTATTTTACCAAGCGCTTACCAGCACGGCCGACGGTGTTGTAATTACTAATAGCGAAGGAAAAATTATCGCTGTTAATCCATCGTTTTGTAGAATTACCGGCTATTGCGAGGCCGAATCGCTGGAAATGGATCTAAAAGATATTAAAAAGAATAACCACCCTAATATCAGCTTTGACAAGGTCTGGAAACACGCAAACGAAGCAGGCTACTGGAGTGGTGAGCTTGTCACCAGAAGAAAAAATGGTGAGTTATACCCTGAGCTATTAACACTAAGCATGGTAAAGGGCGAGCAAGACACCAACATTCACTACATTGGCGTTTTTAGTGATATTTCAAGCGTAAAAGTAACGCAAGAACGCATAGATTACCTAACTTGGCATGATGAGCTTACTAAGCTGCCAAACCGTAACGGTTTTTTAAAGCAATTAGAACAACAACTACAAGATTGTAGTAGCGACAAGACCTATGCCTACATTTATATTATCGACATTGATAGCTTCCATTCTATTAATGATGGTTTAGGGCTATTAGCAGGGGATAATATTTTAAAGGAGCTTGCTCAGCGTATTCATGCCAATGTAGATAAAAAAGATATTATTGCACGCTTAGGCAGTGATGAATTTGCCGCCTTATGTAGCGTAGATAAAGGAATTGGGCGTACACGCGCTCAATCAATTGCTGAAAACAAAGCGCAAGAGCTTTTAAACGCAGTCAACCGCCCTTTTGACGTTGATGGGCAAGAGGTTAGCTTAACAATTAGTATAGGCACTTATATTTTCCCGCGAGACGATGTATGGGAAAGTGCTATTGAGACAATAAGAAATTGTGAAGCAGCCTGCTATAAAGCCAAAGAAAAAGGCGGAAACAGAGTTACTTTTTTTGATACCTCATTTGGCGAGCAAGCTAAACGACGCTTTGAAATTGAACAAGACTTAAGAAAAGCCATTCCTCAAAATGAGCTATCCATATTTTTGCAGTCGCAATTTGATAGTAAGCAAACGTTAAAAGGCGCAGAAATACTGCTGCGCTGGGATCACCCTCAAAAAGGCTTCATAAGCCCATGTGAATTTATATCAATAGCTGAAGAATCTGATGTTATTTTTGAATTAGACTGCTGGGTTACGACTAATGCACTTAATTTACTTACCAAGCTTAAATACAGCCACCCAAGTTTGAATATTTCGGTAAATATAAGCGGTCGACATTTTCATGAACCGCGATTTTTAAACTTTATAAGCCAACAAATTAAAAGTGTTGATATTAATCCTCAGCAACTCACAATAGAGATAATAGAGGGGACGCTACTTAATCACATGGAAGCGGCCATTGAAGCCGTACACTGCCTTAAAAAGCTGGGCGTACGTGTATCGATAGATGACTTTGGCACGGGCTACTCAAGTTTAACCTACTTAAAACAGTTACCTATTCATGAGCTAAAAATAGATCGCTCATTTGTGCTTGAAGCCCCCACTGATAACAACGATAAATTAATTATTGATATGATTGTCAGCCTTGGCAGGTTGTTTCAATTAGAAGTGGTAGCGGAAGGAGTCGAGAATCAATCGCACTTTGACTTATTACAAGAGTACCCTGAGGTTATCCTACAAGGGTACCATCTGCACCGGCCAGAGCCATTAGAAAGCTGGTTAGAAAAACTAAACCATACTTTGCAAAACGCATAAAAAAACGCCGATTAAACAATCGGCGTTTTTTATATGTGAAGTACGTTACTTACGTACTTGGCCTTCGCCATTAACTAAATACTTTTCAGTTGTAAGTGACTCAAGCCCCATAGGACCATAAGCATGTAGCTTAGTTGTAGCTATACCAATTTCAGCACCTAACCCTAATTGCGAGCCATCTGAGAAACGCGATGATGCATTTACCATTACTACCGATGCATCAACACTGCGTTGGAAAAGCTCAGCCGCAGTATCGTTTTTAGTACAAATAACCTCAGTGTGGTTTGAACCAAATTGAGCAATATGCTCCACAGCAGCACTAAAGCTTGGTACTACACGAATAGCAATTTCTAAATCTAAGTATTCTTCACCAAATTCATTATCAGCAAGTACTGTAGCATTATCGAAGTATTTTGCAGCTTGCTTATCTGCATTAATTTTCACCCCTTCTTGGCGCAATACAACGGCACATAAATTTAAAAATTCATCAGCAACGTCTTGGTGAACCACTAGCCCTTCAAGCGCATTACATACGCCTGTGCGCTGTGTTTTACCATTTAATAGTAAATTAAGTGCAACCTCTAAGTCGGCATCTTTATCTACGTATAAATGACACACCCCTTTAAAGTGCTGAATAACAGGAATAGTACTGTTTTCTGTTACAAAGTTAATTAAGCCTTCGCCACCACGTGGGATGATTAAATCAATACTTTCGCGTTGCTGCATTAGCTCCATAAGCAATGCACGGTCTGGATCAGGAATAACTGAGATCAGTGCTTTAGGTAAGTTATGTTTTTCAAGTACACCGTGCATTACACTCGCAATGGCTTGCGAGCTTTTAAGGGCTTCTTTACCGCCGCGTAAAATAACACCATTACCCGATTTAAAACACAATGCGCCTGCATCCGCAGTTACATTAGGACGCGCTTCATAAATCATACATACAACACCTAATGGCACACGCATTTTACGTATTTTAATGCCATTTGGGCGCTCTGTAATGTCGCGTAGCTGACCGACAGGATCATCTAAACTTACAATAACTTCAATACCTTCTGCCATTGCTTCAATGCGCTCTTCGTTAAGCGTTAGGCGGTCGATCATCGAAGCGGCTAAGTTATTATCGCGTGCTGCGCTTAAATCACTTTCGTTTTCTTTAATTATAAATGCTTTTTCTGCGCGTAATGCTGCCGCCATTTCGGTTAACACTTGGTTTTTGGTCTCGGTGTCGAGTAAAGCAAGTGTGTTTGCAGCTTTTGCTGCCTGGCGTGAAATATCCGTAATCAAACTCATGACTTCTCCAATAATGCGATATCTTTTTCTGAAATAACAGGACCAATAGAATCCTGCATTTTTTCGCTAAATTCACTTTGCTCGTTATCTGCAATAAAGCTTAACAAGCAACTACTATAATTTGCGGTGGCTTTTGCTAAACGTGTGCCATCCTCGCTTCTAACTAAAATGGTATCGCCAATGGCAAACTCACCATGAACTTCCATTATTTCATCGCCACGTATGCAACCGTTTTCACCTTCAAGAGACTCATCAAACGAGCCATCTACAACTACTTCACCTTGCTCATTAGCTGTATGCGTCATCCAGTGCACAGCTTCTTGCATTGGTTTTTCATAAGGAAGGAAAACACTACCAGGGTTGTCACCTGCCAATAATCTATTAAAGGTTTCTTCTTTAAAGCCATTAATAATATAAGTAGCAATACCGTGAGACGTTGCTTTTTCGGCAGCTTCAATTTTGGTTTTCATGCCACCGGTTCCTACAGAGCTTGTAGCACATCCTGCCATAGCATAAATAGACTCATCAATTGATTTTATTTCAGGCAGTAAAACTGCATCGTCGTGCAAATTTGGGTTTTTATCATACAGCCCATCTACATCAGAAAAAATCATTAATGCATCGGCATCAGCGGCCGCCGCTACCATGGCTGATAAGTTATCGTTGTCACCTACTTTTAAGTCATCCGTTGTTACAGCATCATTTTCGTTAATGATAGGCAGTACACCATGCTCTAACAAAGTAAAAATAGTTTCGCGAATACTTTCATAGCGCTCACGGTCACGCAAATCACCATGGGTTAATAATAATTGCGCTGAAGGAAAATCGAAAAAGCGATCCCACATGGCCATCATTTCAGTTTGACCTGCCGCTGCCATCGCTTTTTTCATCACAACTGAACGTGGAATGTCAGATGGGAATAAGTGTGAGCCTGCAGCTACTGAGCCTGAAGATACTAAAATAACTTCAATACCACGAGCACGACAGCGAACAATAAATTGCGCAATGGTTAATAAGTAGCGTGAACGGCACCCATCTTGATCTGGAGCAATTAATGCACTACCTACTTTTAAAACAATACGACGCCAATTTAACTTTTGCATAAAATCTCAACTTTCCATTTTATCTGCATTCACATAGTGTGAACTAAAACTAGGTAATTGCGTGAAAAACACGCAATTTCGAATAGGTTGTTTGTTTATACACTTTTTAAACGCACGCAAATACACGACCTAAAATTGCTTTTAGATTTGTAAAGACATGAAACAGCACCAACCAAAATAAATGGAGGTCTATTAAATATAAAAATAAAAAGTGTTGTTTATGTATCGCTGTAAAAAGCTGTGTGCGGCCTTTTTGTTAACAACATACATAGAGCCTCTAAAGTCAGATACACCAACAGATAGGGTGATGACTTAAGGACCGAGATTTAGCCGCCACGATGGGAGCTAAACATTGAAAGTAATAGTTCAACTCAAACATTTATTTACTTAATTGCTTAAATAAACTTGTTTGAAAAAACCATACCAAGATATTCAATAATACAATAGCTACTAATTAATGGTAAAAATAGCGTACAAATCTATTATTACAGGGCAAATATGACGCTAGTATTAATACATACCGTTATTTTGCAAAATTATATTTAGATGACTAATTGTTTGAACTCTAAATATAATACGACATTTCAAGGGGTAAGATCAAGGCTAAAAATCACTCTAATGTATAGCTACGCCTCACCTTCAAACGGTTAATCATTTAAAATCAAAGAGTTATATTTATTTTTGTGTTTTAATTCAATTTTTATAAATAAATCAATAAGTTTAACCTACAATTTTTGTATTAAGCGCTAAAATTTTATTAGCAAATTAAACATTTCACGTGTATACCCCTGTATTAATATTTAACAAAAGTTATACTTTTCACATTGTGATAAATAAGGAATTCTTAATTTATGTCAGCAATTTATATAGCCGGTATCGCACTTTGTTCGGTGCTTGCCCAATGGGTAGCGTGGGCGTTTAAAGTACCCGCTATTTTGTTCTTATTGCTTACCGGTTTATTGCTAGGGCCGTTTAGTGGTGTATTAGACCCTGATGCTTTACTGGGTGATTTATTATTTCCTGTTGTGTCACTGAGTGTGGCTGTCATTTTATTTGAAGGCTCCCTTACTTTGCACTTTAGAGAGTTAAAAGGCATAAGTAAGGTCGTACGTAACCTGTGCTCTATCGGCATGATCACCACCTGTGTGGTAATAAGCTTAAGTGCCTATTGGTTACTGGAGCTTAACTGGCGGGTGGCTGCAGTATTAGGCGCTGTACTAGTAGTAACAGGGCCTACGGTAATCGCCCCTTTACTTAATTCGATGCGCCCAACACAAGATATTGACCGTATATTACGATGGGAAGGCATTGTAATTGACCCAATCGGTGCTCTTTTTGCTGTGCTTGTATTTGAAGCAGTCATGCTGGTAGGCCAAGGAGAAGTGCTTAGCCACACTATTGTTGCACTTGTTAAAACAGTCGGCGTAGGGCTTTCTATCGGTGTTGTTGCGGGGTGGATCACCACACAGCTTATGCGCCGTGAATGGCTACCGTTCGAGTTACATAAATTTGGCATACTTGCCTTGGTGCTTATTAGCTTTTCGGTATCTAATCACTTAAGTCATGAATCGGGATTATTGGCTGTTACCGTATTTGGTATTTGGCTTGCCAATCAAAATGATTTAGAAATCGATTCTGTACTTGAGTTTAAAGAAGACTTATCGATGATTTTAATATCATCACTGTTTATTTTACTTGCTGCGCGGCTACAGCTTTCTGACTTGATGATGTTAGACAGCGACGTATTTATATTCCTTGCAGTGGTGTTATTTATAGCGCGTCCATTGTGTATTGCCATATCTACTTTTGGTACTGACTTGCCAATGAAATCGCGCTTGGTGCTATCGTGGATAGCCCCTAGAGGTATTGTTGCAGCTGCTGTTGGCTCGGTATTTGCGCTAAGTATGATGGAAGCTGGCGTAGCTGATGCAGAAAAAATGGTGCCGTTAATATTTACCGTTATTATCATCACTGTAGTATTGCAAAGCTTAACTGCTATTCCTGTTGCTAAACTATTGGGCGTGCGCCAACCTTCTCCAAATACCATACTGATTATTGGTGCAAACCATGTATCTCGCGCTATAGGTAAAGGTTTACAAGAGCAAAGCATTCCTGTTCATCTATCAGACCCCGCATGGGAGAACTGTAAAATGGCTCGTATGGACGGCCTTGCCTGTTATTATGGTAACCCACAATCAGAGCATGCTGAACGTTACTTGCCGCTCACAACAATAAGAACGGTATTAGCACTTTCACCAAACCGCCACCATAATGCGCTTGGTGTACAATATTTTTCTCATTTATTAAATGAAAAAAATGTATTTTCACTGCGCTCATCTACATCGCATGCTAAAGCGAACAAAGACAGTGCAACATTCCTATCTAGACAAATTTTGTTTGGTGAAGATGGCTCTTACGCTCGCCTAAGCAGTATTATTGCTAAAGGCGGTAAAGTAAGTGCGACGCGTATTTCAGAAGAATTTGATTGGGAAAAATACCAAGAGATGAACCCTGAAGCGATCCCGTTGTTTATTTTAAAAGGTGATAAAGACAACGACGACGATACGCCAGTAAAGCTTCGCCCATTTACCAGTAATATGGAAAAGCCACCGCAGGAGGGAGAGCGTATTTTTGCACTTCAGCCGCCAAAAATGTCGGTGTTAAAAGACCCCGCTAAAACAAAAAATAAAGAAGAGAGCTAACCTCTTCCAGTTATTGCAAAAAAGCCCTAATTAAATATTAGGGCTTTTTTATTTTATAAAAATAGCGTGCGTTATCGGCACTTACATGGGTAATCTCGCGCGGGCAACAACACTATCGGGCATTTTTTTAGCGAGTAAGCTAAGCGCACGCTCAATTTTTTTATGGGTTGCTTTATCTGCCACCATGGCATTGAATAACCACCGATACGCATCTTCAAAGTCACGTGGGCTTCCGTAGCCTGCATTAAAAAGCTTAACCAGCCTTAGCTGTGCTTTTAAGTTCCCTTGCGCTGAGGCCTCTCGTAAGTAGATAATGGCCATAGCTTTATCTTGCTGCACTAAGCGACCCGTGTCGTAATAACGTCCAAGCTGCTCTAACGCAGCCGCTAAGCCTTGTTCAGCCGCTTTACGCATGTAGTACACACCTAATTCCACATTGCGTTCAACACACACGTTATATGCCAGCATATCGCCATATAAAAATTGGTAAGATGGCAGCGCCATTTTATTGGCCCTTGCCTCTATATCTTGTACTAATTGGCAATCGTCTGCCTTTACACGCTGCAAATGTGTATTTTTATTTATTAGTGCAATCAGCTCCGGTTCGGTATAAAGCGGCACCGCAGCGGGCGTTTCTTCAGCTAACACATTGCTACTTATAGATAAAAGTAACGGAGTGAGCAAAGACGCTAGAAAAGTGTTACAGGTAGATAGGCGCATGTTTACCACGTATAAAATAAAACTTATCAAATAATATACAAAGATCGTTCCAAGGTGAATTTTAGGCATAAAAAAAGCTGCAAAAAGCAGCTTTTTTTTAAACGAATGGTGATTAAGCAAACGGGTTGCGAAGTACCATTGTTTCTACACGATCTGGGCCGGTAGAAATAATATCAACAGGTACACCTGTGATTTCTTCGATACGCTTGATGTAGTCAATCGCAGCTTTTGGTAAGCCTTCAAGGCTAGTTACACCAACTGTGTTTTCAGACCAACCTGGCATCTCTTCATATACTGGTGTTACTTTCTCGTAACCCTCAGCAGCTAATGGCGTTACATTAGTCACTGTGCCATCTTCAAGCTGGTAACCAGTACAGATTTTAAGCGTTTCTAAACCATCTAAAACATCTAACTTAGTTAAACAAAAACCAGAGATGCTGTTGATTTGAACTGCGCGGCGCATTGCCACAGCATCTAACCAACCAGTACGGCGTAAACGACCTGTTGTCGCGCCAAACTCATGACCTTTATCACCTAAGTGCTTACCCACTGGGTCTTGTTTTTCAAGGCCATCGTAAAGCTCTGTAGGGAAAGGACCAGAACCAACACGTGTAGTGTACGCTTTAATAATACCTAACACGTAGTCAAGGTTTAATGGACCAAAACCAGCACCAGTCGCAACGCCACCAGCGGTGGTGTTTGAAGAAGTTACATAAGGGTAAGTACCGTGATCGATATCAAGTAATGTACCTTGTGCACCTTCAAATAAAATGTGTTCGCCCGCTAAACGTGTTTGATCTAAAAGCTCAGTTACATCAACAACCATTGCCTTTAAGATGTCTGCAACAGCCATTGCATCATCAAACGTTTTTTGGAAATCAACAGCATCTACTTTGTAGTAGTTAACTAAAGTGAAGTTATGGTATTCAAGTACTTCTTTTAGTTTAGCTGCGAATAATTCTGGATTGAATAAGTCACCTACGCGTAAACCGCGACGGGCTACTTTATCCTCGTACGCAGGACCGATACCACGGCCAGTAGTACCAATTGGCTTGTCGCCGCGAGCAGTTTCGCGAGCTACATCTAATGCAACATGGAAAGGCAGAATTAACGGACATGCTTCACTAATTAAAAGACGCTCTCGTACAGGTACGCCACGCTCTTCTAACATGCCAATTTCTTTCATTAGCGCTTCTGGTGATAAAACCACACCATTACCAATCACACATTTAACATTGTCACGTAATACACCCGATGGAATAAGGTGTAGAACTGTCTTTTCACCGTCAATAACTAAAGTATGACCCGCATTGTGGCCACCTTGGTATCGAACTACTAAAGATGCTTTGTCTGTAAGGAGATCAACAACCTTACCCTTACCTTCGTCACCCCATTGGGTGCCTAATACAACAACGTTTTTACCCATTGTAAATTCACTTCGAGAAAATTAGGACGAGATTTTACCAGAAAACGGAAGTAAAGATCACCCCTGTTCAGCTTATTTTTTCTGCGCGTATTTTTTAGGCCATCACACTTTTTAAATAACCACATATATAACAGTAATTTAAAGTTTTAAATTATACTTAACAAAAAGCCCCGCATAGGCGGGGCTTTATAACTTTTTAAATGATTAAGGCATCGCTTATTGCGCTGCAGCGCCTTTCATATATTTAAAGAAGTCACTATCTGGCGAAAGTACCATAACATCTTGTTTATCTTTAAAGGTCTTTTTATACGCCTCTAAAGAACGAACAAAACCAAAGAACTCTGGATCTTTGTTGTATGCTTTAGCATAAATAGCGGCAGCTTCTGCATCACCTTGACCACGTACTGAGCGCGCATTACGCTCTGCATCAGCAAGCATTACCGTTACACGGCGGTCAACATTTGCACGAATAGTTTCCGCTTTTTCTTGACCTTCCGAGCGGTGCTCTTTTGCAACAGCAGTACGCTCAGCGCGCATACGTTGGTAAATAGAGCTACTCACTTCTTGTGGTAAGTTAATTTGCTTCACACGCACATCAAGTACTTCAATACCTAACTCGCGCGCACTTTCAGAAGCTTGTACTAACGCCTCTTCCATTAGCTCACTACGCTCACCCGATACAATCTCGCGAATAGTACGCGTACCAAAGTTAGTACGCAGACCATTATTAACTTTTTGCTTTAGTAGTGTTTCAGCGTATTGCTTATCACCACGAGCACGAAGGTAAAATGCGCTAAAGTCGTTTACGCGCCATTTAACAAACGAATCAACAATTAAGTCTTTTTTCTCGCTTGTTACAAAGCGGTCTGGCGTGCCATCTAGCGTTTGAATACGTGCATCAATACGACGTACTTGGCTAAAAAATGGTACTTTTAAGTGAAGGCCTGGGCTGTATACAACAGCTTTGTCTTCACTGTCTTTTTCAACTTTGCTAAATAGCAGCACAATCGCTTTTTGCCCTTCAGGTACTACAAATACCGCAGAGAAAGACATAACAATGGCAGCTAATAGTATGACTAAACTAAAGTTTTTCATTACGCTTATCTCCCGTTATTGTTAAAGCGATCGCTGTTAAAACGGTCATTACCGCTATTCACAGTGCTATTTCGTGATGTATTTACTTTATTGCGTAAATCTTGAATATCACTTGAGCTTGGTAAAGCTACACGTGTTGCAGTGCCTTGCTTTTCCATAATTTTATCAAGTGGTAAGTACATCATGTTGTTACCGCCTTTAACATCAACAATGACTTTAGAACTGCTGCTAAGCACCTCTTCCATAGCATCAATGTATAAACGTTCGCGCGTTACTTCTTTAGCTGCTTGGTACTCAGGTAATAGCTTTTCAAAACGAGCCACTTCACCTTGTGCTTCAAGTGTAATGCGTTCTTGATAACCTTCTGCTTCTTGCGTCATACGTGTTACTTGGCCACGCGCGCGCGGTTCAATTTCACGTGCATACGCTTCTGCTTCACGGATGAAACGCTCTTCATCTTCTTGTGCGGCAATAGCGTCATCAAATGCATCTTTTACTTCAGTTGGTGGACGTGAATCTTTAAAGTTCACATCGGTCACAATTAAACCTAAGTTATACGGTTCGATGATTTTATTAAGCTCATCCCACGTATTTTGACGAACAACTTCACGGCCATTAGTCAGTACTTGGTCCATTTTTGCATGGCCAACAACGTAACGTAACGCGCTATCAAGCGCTTCTTCTAAGCTGTTATCAGCATTAGTTACGCTAAACTTGTAAAGGTACGGGTCAATAACACGGTATTGCACTTCAAACTCAACGCTTACTACGTTTTCATCTTCCGTTAGCATAAACCCTGATGCAGATAATGAACGCACAGCTTCAATATCTACCGGGATAACCGTTTCAATAAAGGTCATTTTCCAGCGTAAGCCTGGCTCTGCAATACGGTCATACTTACCAAATTGCAGTACCACACCACGTTCGGCTTCTTTAACCGTATAAATACCACTTAACGCCCACACAATTGCGGCGATAATGAGGATAAATGAAATACCGGCTCCGCCAAGTCCACCGCCACTATTATTGCCGGATTTTTTACCGCCAAATATGCCGCCTAACTTGTTGCTAAACTTACGGAACACCTCGTCTAAATCAGGTGGGCCTTGATCACGTCCGCCTTTATTGTTCCACGGATCTTTGTCATTGCCATTATTACCCGGTTCATTCCAGGCCATAGCTATACTCCATTGTTATCTAAATAAATTAGGAAATTGTGTTAAATCTATCAAATCTACCGCGTTTCTCATACAAAAACCGACATTTATATGCCAATTTTTAATCGCGATTGATAAAACCTTCAATTTCAGGACCAAACTCTTTAATTAATCGGTTCCATTCAACCATAGGTAAACGTACATCCAACAACCAGTTACCCTTTTCATCAAAGCGCTCTTCATGGACTGCACTTAAGCTAAATAAAGACGCTCTTAAGCGGCCATATTGAGGGGCAAGTAATAACGTACCACTAAGCATTTTCTTAGCAAGCAGGTCACTTATTGCCTCACTAAGTAGCTCACACCCTTCGCCGGTTTGTGCAGATAACCATACTCTTATAGGCTGTCCTTGGTCATCCCGATCAATTCGTGGGCTTACATCATCAAGCGCATCAATTTTGTTATAAACTAATAATTGCGGTACTTCATCAGCTTCAATCTCTTTTAAAACCGACTGTACTTCCTCTATGTTTTCGCGTCTGCGCGGGTCTGCCACATCAATTACATGTAATTGTAGGTCGGCTTCACGCGTTTCTGTTAGTGTTGCTTTAAAGGCTGCCACTAAGTCATGCGGTAAGTGGCGAATAAATCCCACTGTATCGGCCAAAATAACCGAACCAACATCACCTATATCAAGTTTACGTAGTGTTGGGTCAAGCGTGGCAAAAAGCTGATCAGCTGCGTATACATCTGAGTCTGTTATACGGTTAAACAGGGTTGATTTACCCGCATTGGTATACCCTACAAGCGACACGGTAGGAATTTCGTTACGCGTACGCGCACGTCTACCCTGCTCGCGTTGTACAGCCACTTTGGCTAATCGGGCACGAATATTTTTAATGCGCGCGCGCAATAAACGTCTATCGGTTTCAAGCTGTGTTTCGCCTGGGCCTCGTAAACCTATTCCCCCTTTTTGGCGCTCAAGGTGAGTCCACCCTCGGATTAATCGAGTAGACATATGCCTAAGCTGAGCAAGCTCTACTTGTAGCTTACCTTCGTGGGTACGGGCTCTTTGGGCAAAAATATCAAGAATAAGTGTTGTTCTATCAAGTACACGACATTGGCAAACGCGCTCTAAATTACGTTCTTGAGACGGACTTAATTGATGATTAAAGATGACAACATCTGCATTGTGGATTTTGACAATCTCAGCTATTTCTTCTGCTTTACCGGTACCGACGAATAGTTTCGGATGTGGTGCTTGGCGGCTGCCTTGCACAACCGCCAAACTACTAACACCAGCAGAAGATACCAACAACTCTAATTCATGAAGATCTTCACGATCGCCATCTTTAGGTAAGTCGATATGAACTAAGACTGCCTGTTCGCCGGATTCATAGCGGTCAAACAAGCATTACGCTCCTAATTAAATATTTCCTGGTTCTTGCTCTTCAGTGTCATCGCTCCCTTGAACACCTTGGAAGTTGACTGCACGAGCAGGTACAACTGTTGAAATTGCGTGTTTATACACCATTTGGTTTACAGTGTTTTCAAGTAAAATAACAAATTGGTCAAATGACTGAATTTTACCTTGTAATTTTATGCCATTTACCAAAAAGATTGATACTGGAATGCGCTCACGACGTAGTGCATTCAAAAATGGGTCTTGTAACGATTGGCCTTTTGCCATGTTATTGTTCCTTCGTTCTAGGTGTTATTATAATTTAAGTAGCTGAACTTATTTAATTAAATAAATAATTCGCAACTACTACTAGCTTAGCGAACTTACTACGCGTTGCAAGTTTTCTTCATCGTCTGTTGTTAACCAAGTAACATCAGGCCAACTCCGTAACCACGTTAGCTGACGTTTTGCCAGTTGACGCGTTGCAGCAATGCCGCGAAAAACCATCTCATCATGGTCTACTTCACCCGCAAGATAATCCCACATTTGTCTATAACCTACACAACGAATAGAAGGCATATTGGGGTGTAAATCCTTACGTAGATATAGGGTCGAAACTTCTTTTTCAAACCCCTGTTCTATCATTATTTTAAACCTTTTTTCAATTCGCTGATGTAATTCACTGCGATCATCAGGCGCAATCGCAAATTGATGAAAAGTATAAGGTAACGTTGGCTGCTTTTGCTTTTGCAATTCAGTCATTGTTTTACCACTAATGCGGTAAACTTCCAAAGCTCGATTTATTCTTTGTGAATCATTTTCACTTATTTTGTCGGCCGCTTGCGGGTCTACTTTAGCCAGCTCTTGATGTAAATGTGGCCAGCCAAATTTTTTTGCTTGCGCTTCAAGCTCTGCTCTAACGACTGGGCAGGCTTCTGGCAGTGGCGATAATCCATCAATTAAAGATTTAAAGTACATCATGGTGCCGCCCACTAATATTGGTACTTTACCTTGTTGATGGAATTCATCAATTTTTTTTATCGCATCACGTCTAAAATCGGCGACCGAATAGGTTTCGCTCGGATCGAGTAAATCAATTAAATGATGCGGAGCACGAGCAAGCTCTTCTGCATCGGGCTTTGCCGTACCTATGTCCATACCTTTATACACTAACGCTGAATCAACGCTGATTATTTCTGTATTTAAGTGCTCACACAGTGAAATTGCCAACGCCGTTTTACCAGCTGCGGTTGGGCCCATTAAAAATATGACCGGTAAATTGCTCAACACGGGTACCTTAATTTAATTGCGTTAAATAGTGTTCTAGGTCTATTTTAACTGCTTTTTCTTTTAAACGTTCAATTGTTTGCGGATTATTTTGTAAGCTAATTTGTAATTCAATAAATGCATTACTTTCATAAAAGCGTTCTGGTACACAACTAAGCTGCCATGTAAGCCACGCTTGTAACTCGTTGAGCTGTGTTTTACATGCGCCAAGCAAGTTTTCAACCGCGGCTGATACTTCAAGTAAATATAAACACGTGGGTAGCTTTTTAACCATCACAAACTGTTTTTCAATAACTAGCTCAAAGCCTAATAAAGTAAACCACGATTGCTGCTGAGCTATTAGTTCGCAGTCAGCTTTTTCAAGGTTAACCCTTACGGGTAGTAACAAGGCTTTACCCTCTAAATTACCCAGCTCTTTTATTTGTGCATGCCAGTAATCAACAAGTGCATGCTTATAGTGTGAGCAAAATAACTGCTGCTGCTGAGTAAATACACACACACCTTTATTTACATTTAATACCTGCACACTTTTTAATGCGTGTGCAGCGCTTTCATCAGTATCGGGCTGCGCTAATACACTATGCTCAAAATGAGCGGCTTGTTGCTCACTCACCCCTTGATAAAATGCATTTACATCGTGATGATTTGCACTATGTTTTTTAGGCTGTGAAGCATACCCCGCAGCGCCATTCCCTGACCCTGCGCGATTAGAGGGGGCACGACTAGTAAAACCACTGTTTTGTGAATCTATTGGCTGCAACTGTGACTTAGGGTAATCATACCCCTGCTGAACTGGCTGGTTATTAGCCGCATGACTTGGCTGCTCAATAAACGCTGAGGATTGGTAATCGTCTGTGGGCGCTTGATTAGTTGCAAATTCGCCTTGTAGAGGCACAACTACTTGCTTAATCGCCTGTAATATAAAGTCGTGCACTAACCGGCCTTGATGAAAACGCACCTCATGCTTTGCAGGGTGAACATTTACATCCACTTGCCTTGGGTCAATATCAATATAAATAACAAAACCTGGGAGTTCTTGCGCTCCACTTACCTCTTCAAACGCCTGACGAATAGCATGTAAAATTAACTTATCGCGCATCATGCGATTATTTACATATGTATATTGCGTGGTATTAGCTGATCCCACTGGCAATACCCAACCATGTAGCTGTAAACCACTTTCACCAGATTGAATATGCAATCCTTGCTCAGCAAAGGCTTTACCTGCAACTTGCGCAACCCGAGTAATCGCTTGATTAGGGTCGGTTTTAGCACGGTACTGTCTAACCACCTTTTGGTTATGCGTCAGTGTAATCGACACATCAAAACGACTCAGTGCAATACGCTTTATAAGCTCATCAATGTGGCTAAATTCGGTTTTTTCGGTGCGTAAAAACTTGCGCCTTGCTGGGGTGTTAAAAAATAAATCTTTAACTTCTATCGTTGTGCCATCTGGGTGGGCTACCGGCTTTACTTGCACGTCCATATCGCGGCCCTGTGCAAACGCTTGCCACGCGGCATCTTGTGCTTTGGGCTTTGAGCTAAGCGTTAAACGCGATACCGAACTAATAGATGCAAGCGCTTCCCCTCTAAAGCCTAAAGAACAAATGTTTTCTAAATCATCGAGTGATTTAAGTTTACTTGTTGCATGGCGTGAAAGCGCTAAAGTGAGCTCATTTTTGCCAATACCTGAGCCATTATCACGAATACGAATAAGCTTGTGACCGCCACGCTCTATGTCTATTTGCACACGCGTTGCGCCCGCATCTAAGCTATTTTCTACTAATTCTTTAACCACTGAAGCCGGGCGTTCAACCACTTCACCTGCCGCTATTTGGTTAGCTAATCGTGCAGGTAATATTTCAATACTCATGAGGCCCCTAATACGTGTACAGGTTTAATAAACATCAACTCTGCGGTATGTCCAGCTCTTGACCTATAAACAAGGTGTTTGAGCGTAGTTGATTAACTTGCTTTAATTTGGCTACCGATACGCCATACCGACTCGCTAATAGGCTTAGCGATTCACCTGGGCGAACTTTATGTTTAGTTGGGTACTGCGATTTAAGCTTTGCAAATAACGAATCATCAGGTGGGTTTTTTAAGTAATAATTTTTTATAGACGTAAACATCGCTTTAGCTAAGCGTTCCTGATGATTAGCGCTTTTTAACATGCGCTCTTCACGGGGGTTTGAAATAAAACCTGTCTCAACCAAAATGGAAGGAATATCTGGCGACTTTAATACGGCAAGACTTGCATGTTGTGGATCTTTTTTATGTAATTTAGCGAGCTTTTTTAGCTCTTTTACTACTTCTTCGGCCACACTAAGCCCTGTTTTCATTGAGTGGTCCATCGACATATCGAGTAGCGCTTGCGCGAGGTACTTTTCGTTAGCAGCATCTTTAATTACATCAGCTGCACCACCTAAAAGCTCTGAGTGTTTTTCTTTATCTTCTATCCATTTACCAATCTCAGAATTAGCGCGACCAAGCGATAACACCCACACCGAAGCACCATTTGGCCCAGGGCTGGTAAATGCATCAGCATGAATTGACACTAAAAAGTCGGCTTTTTTCTGGCGTGCTCGGTTGGTACGGGTATTAAGCTTAACAAAGTAGTCGCCACTTCTTACCATGCGCGAAATCATGCCACGTTCGCCGTCAATCATACGCTCTAAACGTTTAGCTATTTGCAGGGTAATGGTTTTTTCATACGTACCAGAGGGGCCAATAGAACCAGGGTCTTCTCCGCCATGGCCCGCATCAATTGCAATAACAATGTCTCGCTCTTGGCTTAACTGGCGCTTTTTAGCTGCTTTTTGGGCAGGTGTAGTGCTTACTGCGGGTTCACTTTTATTATATAAATCCACAACCAGCCTGTTTTTGTACGGGCCAGTAGGTGCCAGCGCAAAAATAACCGGCTTAATAGGCGCTGTTAGCTCAAATACAAAACGTACACTTTGTTTATTTTTAGGCTTTGAATAGCGCAGCTTGCTTACAATTTTGTGCTTAGAAGGAATACTCGGTAATACTTTTAACCCTTTGGTGTTTTCAAGGTCGACCACTAAGCGACTCGGGTTTTTAAGCATAAAATAGCTGAAATCGGGCTTATCATCTAAATCAAATACCACCCGCGTGCTATCTGGCGAGGGCCATACGCGTACACTATTTATGGTATTTTTTGCCCACAACGGTAAGCTCACAGCGAAAACTATGAAACAAATAAAAAGTTTAACTACACCTCGATTCATTATAACTACCATTGCCTTAACTATTTATTATTATGAGAGCGGGCGCCTTGACCCGCTATTAGCTTATTAACCTAAACGTTGGATAGTAAATCTACCTTAAGCTGTTATTTTGTACGCCAACTAAAAAGGTAACTTTGATGCTTTTATATTTCAATGTGTTAGTAAGTATATTAACTCGGGTTTAGGTTAGTTAGTTTTTCGACAATTGCTATTCCGCGCTCGCTGGCACTATTCATAACAATTTTGCGCTCATCGCCAAAGTAACTTAAGGTAATGTCTAAATCGGGAACTGGTATAAATTCTCCCCCTTTTTCTGGCCACTCAACAATACAAATAGCCTGCTCAGAAAAGTAATCTCTTATACCCATGTACTCAAGCTCTTCAGGATCGCCTAACCGGTATAGGTCAAAATGATATACATTAGCACGTGTCAGTTCGTATGGCTCTACCAGCGTATAGGTTGGGCTTTTTACCTTACCAGTGTGGCCAAAGCCTTGCACTACACCACGCGTAAATGTTGTTTTACCTGCACCTAAATCACCGTGTAAATAAATTACTGCACCTTGCTCTATAATAGCAGCCACTTTGTTACCCATTGCTACTGTGGCTATTTCATCATTTAGGTGAGCTTCAAAACTACGCGTCATTGTTACCTCAAAAATTTACTAAAAGCGCATCTTTGCTAATCATACCAGAATATTTCTTGAAGGCGATAAATTGGCGTTTTAGGCATAAAAAAACCGGCCTAAGCCGGTTTTAATTAACTGGGGCTTTATAGCCCTAGTTTTTTCTCAAGGTAGTGGATATTTGTACCACCACTTTGGAAGTTTTCGTCTGCAAGAATTTTCTTATGTAATGGCGTGTTTGTTTTGATGCCATCAATAACTAATTCGTTCAGCGCATTACGAGCACGGGCAATAGCCACATCACGGTTTTCACCGTAAGTAATAAGCTTACCAATCATCGAATCGTAATGTGGAGGTACTGTATAGTCAGCATAAATATGGCTATCCCAACGAATACCTAAACCACCTGCAGGGTGGAAACGTGTAATTTTACCCGGCGACGGGATAAACGTTTCTGGGTCTTCTGCGTTAATACGACATTCAATTGCATGGCCGCGGATAACCACGTCATCTTGCGTGAAAGATAGCGGTTGCCCAGCAGCAATTTTTAGCTGCTCTTTAATTAAATCAACACCGCTTACCATTTCAGTCACTGGGTGCTCAACTTGAATACGGGTGTTCATTTCGATGAAGTAAAATTCGCCGTTTTCGTATAAGAACTCAAACGTACCCGCACCACGGTAACCAATTTCGATACATGCACGTGTACAGCGCTCACCAATAAATTTACGCACTTCTGCCGTTATACCTGGAGCAGGCGCTTCTTCAACTACTTTTTGGTGACGACGTTGCATAGAACAGTCACGCTCACCTAAATGAACAGCATTACCTTGTCCATCAGCAAGTACCTGAATTTCAATATGGCGAGGGTTTTCAAGGAATTTTTCCATGTAAACCATGCTATTACCAAAAAACTGTTTCGCTTCTTGTTGAGTAAGTGCGATTGAATCAATTAACTCAGATTCGCTTCGTACTACACGCATACCACGGCCACCACCGCCACCAGCGGCTTTAATAATTACCGGGTAACCAATGCGCTTTGCAATTTGCATGTTGCGTTCTTTGTCATCCGATACCGGACCGTCAGAACCAGGTACACATGGTACACCGGCTTTACGCATTGCATTGATTGCCGATACTTTATCGCCCATAAGACGAATAGTGTCGCCTTTTGGACCAATAAATACAAAGCCGCTTTGCTCAACTTGGTCAGCAAAATCTGCATTTTCTGAAAGAAAACCATATCCTGGGTGAATCGCTACAGCGTCTGTTACTTCAGCAGCCGCAATAATGCGCGGAATATCTAAGTAACTTTCAGTGGCTGGAGGTCTACCGATACAAATGGTTTCATCTGCAAGTAATACGTGCTTAAGATCGCGATCCGCCGTTGAATGCACAGCAACCGTTTTGATCCCAAGCTCTTTGCAGGCGCGCAATACGCGAAGTGCTATTTCACCTCGGTTTGCAATGACTACTTTATCTAACATAAGAGTTGGCCTTTAGGTTACTAAATTATTCAATGATGAATAGAGGTTGATCAAATTCTACTGGTTCGCCATTTTCAACTAAAATAGCTGTAACTGTACCCGCTTTATCTGACTCAATTTGGTTCATCATTTTCATTGCTTCAACGATACATAAAGTATCACCTACTTTAACTTGAGAACCAACTTCTACGTATGCTGGCGCTTCTGGAGAAGCTGCTGAGTAAAATGAACCAACCATAGGTGATTTAACTTGATGGCCTGCAGGCGCTGCTGGTGTAGCATCGGCTTCAACGGCTGGCGCAGCTTGTGCTGGTGCTGCAGGTGCTGGAGCAGCAAATTGCTGTGGTGCGTACTGAGCGTAAGCAGGACCTGCGCTCATGTTGTTACGGTTAATACGTACTGATTCTTCACCTTCAGTGATTTCTAGCTCAGCAATACCTGATTCTTCTACTAATTCGATTAGCTTTTTGATCTTGCGAATATCCATGAACGACCCGCCTATAAGTTTGTTAGTTTAAATTAATTCGAGTTTTGCAACCGGCTCACGGCAGCGTTCAATGCTGCGTGGTAACCCATTGCACCTAATCCACATACCACACCTTGCGCCACATCTGAAAAATACGAATGATGACGAAATGCTTCACGTGCATGCACATTACTTAAGTGCACCTCAAAAAAAGGAATATCAACGCTTAACATTGCATCACGTAAAGCGACGCTAGTATGCGTAAATGCAGCAGGATTAATAATTATGTAATCAACTGCCTGCCAAGCATCGTGTATTCTTTCAATAAGGGCTTGCTCACTATTACTTTGAAAATGCGTAAGCTGAACATCTAGACCCTCTGCGGCAGTCGTTAGTTCGCTCATAATTTCACCAAGAGTGTGCAAACCGTACTTTTCTGGCTCACGCTTTCCTAGCATGTTTAAATTTGGACCATTTATAACTAAAAGTTTAAATTTTGCAGCCATAATACGCGATATATCCTCTAAGTAATGAGTTAAGCCGTTGCGAGCTAATTTTGTACACTAAAGTAAGTATAAAAAACAAAAATTGCAACAAATTCTCACGTTAGCCAACTATTATAGTCAGTTCGATGTAAATAGCAGCAAAATACTGGTCTAATCTCTGGAGGAGTAATAAATATGACGTAATTGAAGGCAAGCCACTTGGTAAGCCCAAGCGGCTAAATTGCACTATTATTGTGCGCTGGCGCGCACTGCAGCTAGGTGGGTGGCAAAATCATCAGCGTTTAAAAATCCTGTAACGCGCTCTGAACTTAGCTCTTGCCCTTGTGTGTTAAAAAACAAAATACTGGGTAAACCAAACACGGTGAACTCTTCCATTAGCTCAATGGTGGTGTCATCACTTTGCGTTAAATCGATTTGAATTAACTGATAGTGACTAAACTCGCTCTGTACTTTGGCATCTGGAAATGTGTAATGCTCAAACTCTTTACATGCCACACACCAATCGGCGTATAAATCAACCATCACCAGTTTGCCTTGCTGATTAGCTTCAGCAACAGCGTTTTTTAGCTCGGTTAAATTAGCCACCTGTTTAAACTCATTACTTTGCTGACTAACCTGCTCAACCTGTTGCTGCGGCCAAATAACGTTTTTAGCTAATGTAAAACCAGTAACTACTAAAAATGTAGCGCTAAACCAAAGCGCTGTTTTAAGCTTGCTTTGTGGCTGAGCACTCTGCCAATAGTGTAAATAAACAGCCGTAGCCAGTGCTAAAATACCCGCCATAAGTAAAATAATGTCGGCGCTAATTATGCGCTCCAATAAAATAAGTGGCACAACAAGCATAATAAAACCAAATAACGTTTTAACTTGCTCCATCCAACCGCCAGCTTTAGGAAGCAATTTGCCACCAGACGTACCGAGTAATAAAAGCGGTAGGCCCATTCCTAAACTTAATACATACAGGGTTAAACCACCGACAAGGTAGTCACCACTTTGCGCTACAAATAATAGCGCAGCAGACAACGGAGCTGTGGTACAAGGTGATGCAATTAACCCTGACAACACCCCCATTAAAAACACACCTAGGTAATTGCCGCCTTTTTGGTTATTACTGACTTGCGTTAGCTTGCTCATCATGGCGCTGGGTAACTTAATTTCGTACCAGCCAAACATCGACATTGCGAGCAATACAAACAGTAAACTAAAACTAATAAGTACGTAAGGGTGTTGTAAATACCCCTGCACTTGCCCGCCTAAGGCCGCCACTACTAACCCTAATGCAGCATAAGTAAGCGCCATACCTTGTATATATAAAAACGACAACGCAAACGCTTTTTTAGTAGATAAATTTTGCTGCCCTGCAATTAAACTCGATAATATAGGAAACATAGGGAACACACACGGTGTAAACGCAAGCCCCACCCCAACAGCAAAAAATATGAGTAAATTGGTTACTAAACTTTGACTTGCTAATCGCTCTGTAAAACTTAAATCTTGAGTGGTTGTATTACTTTGGCTACGCGTTGAGTCTACAGAAGGAGTTAATGCGTTTAATGTATCAGCGGCATTAGCAGATGAGTTATTACCTTGCGCTTGCTCTGAGGCAATAATGCTTAAAGGAATACTAATAACCTCAGGCGGATAACACAGCCCTGCTTTGGCACAGCCCTGATAGCGCACCTTTACAACAGCACCCTCTGTAACATTACTGAGCTTACTTATAACACTCACACTATTAAAAAAAACTTCGGTTTTGCCAAAAAACTCGTCTTCAATTATTTCGCCAGTACCGGCATCGCCGACCTTTATGTTGGCGCCTTTGGCGATAATTTCTATTTTCTTTTTATAAAGGTAATAGTCAGGGGCTATATCCCACCCCACAAATAAAGTGCTACCTTGCTGATCAAAATCAAATACAAACGCTTGGTCTACGGGTAAAAAGGTTTGCTGTGGCGGGGCAAGTAAATCACCTAGCACATTATTGGTGTTTGCCTTTGCCGGAAGCGCCAGCAAGCTAACCAATAATAAAAAGAAAAACCGCATTAATTTAATACCTCATCCATCCAATGAAAATAAGCCAAATTACCAGTGGCCACATCAACCACTTGAATTTCGGGTACTTCGTAACTGTGTAAACTTTTGATGGTTTCAAAAACATCATTCATTTTTTCTGATTTTGTTTTAATCAGTAGCTTTGCTTCTATCTCTTGGGCAACATCGCCTTCCCACATATAAACTGAGGTCATATTTGGTAAAATATTTACACACGCCGCTAATTTTTGCGCTACAAGTGCTTTTGCTAAAGTGCGTGCTTCAGCCTCATCTTTGCACGTGGTAAATATCAATTTAAATTGCGTAGTCATAATTAACCTTTACTAATTTATAGGGAACTAATGCAATAGTATCTGATAGCTAGTGTAATGTGTAGGCGATGAATAATTGTAGATATTAAGCAATTATTAATCACTTTAAGCTCAACCTTGAAAATAGACCCTTTCACCCTCACTTATATTTCATCCACTCTTTTGAGTGCCATTATTTAGAGAGCCCTATGTTTAGATTTTTATTTGTGTTGTTTATTATCATTCCTATCATCGAAATTGCGCTACTAATACAGGTTAGCGATGTAATTGGTGGTTTTGCGACTATAGCCCTAGTGATTGTTACGGCTATTTTGGGCGCCAGAATGGTTAAACAACAAGGTATGGGTGCATTACAAAATGCACAAAGTCAAATGGCCCAAGGACAAATGCCAGCTAAAGAATTATTTACCGGTATTTGCGTGATCATTGCGGGTGTTTTATTGCTAACCCCAGGCATTATGACCGATGTATTCGGCCTACTATTATTAACCCCCTCAATACGCAACAAACTTGCTGCAGGCCTTGCAAGTCAAGCAACGGTACGCATGAGCACAGGTGCACAGCAAGGCTCTTCGGCCTTTACACAACACCCACATTCGCAGCAAGAACAACAGCATGTAAATAAACCAACTACCATTGATGGCGAGTATGAGAGAAAAGATTAAAAATTTATCGATTTTTCTCTTGGAATTTTACACTCTACCCCCATTAATGAATGCAAATTAGAAAAGCTTTTTTCTGTACTGTTCAGAAACTGTTAGGAGAACTAAAAAAATGAACATTCGTCCTTTACAAGATCGCGTAATCGTTAAGCGTCTAGAAGAAGAAACCAAGTCTGCTGGCGGTATTGTATTAACTGGCTCTGCAGCTGAAAAATCAACTCGCGGAGAAGTTATTGCTGTTGGCAATGGTCGCGTTCTAGATAACGGTGACGTTAGAGCTTTAGAAGTAAAAGCCGGTGACACTGTGTTATTTGGCTCATATGTTGAAAAAACTGAAAAGATCGAAGGTCAAGAGTACCTGATCATGCGTGAAGACAACATTTTAGGCATTGTAGGCTAACCCTACTTTTCGTTTAACAAACATTTAAGAATTTAGAGGAAATTAAAGATGGCAGCAAAAGAAGTACTTTTTGCAGGTGACGCACGCGGTAAAATGCTAACAGGCGTAAATATCCTAGCAAACGCAGTAAAAGTGACCTTAGGTCCTAAAGGCCGTAACGTAGTACTAGATAAATCATTTGGCTCTCCAGTGATCACCAAAGATGGTGTATCTGTAGCAAAAGAAATCGAACTTGAAGACAAGTTTGAAAACATGGGTGCACAAATGGTAAAAGAAGTTGCATCTAAAGCAAATGATGCAGCGGGTGACGGTACTACTACCGCAACTGTACTTGCGCAATCTATTGTAAACGAAGGTCTTAAAGCGGTTGCTGCGGGTATGAACCCAATGGATCTTAAGCGCGGTATTGATAAAGCAATTATCGCTGCAGTAGAAGAGCTTAAAGCGCTATCTGTACCATGTGCTGATACTAAAGCTATTGCACAAGTAGGTACTATTTCAGCTAACTCTGATAAAGAAATTGGCGACATCATTGCACAAGCAATGGAAAAAGTAGGCCGTAACACAGGTGTTATTACTGTAGAAGAAGGTCAATCGCTAGAGAACGAACTAGATGTTGTAGAAGGCATGCAGTTTGACCGTGGTTACCTATCTCCGTACTTTATCAATAACGCTGAAAAAGGCGCTGTTGAGCTAGACAACCCGTTCATTCTACTTGTAGATAAAAAAGTATCTAACATTCGTGAGTTACTACCTACATTAGAAGCCGTTGCTAAAGCAAGCAAGCCACTATTAATCATTGCTGAAGACCTAGAAGGCGAAGCACTTGCAACGCTTGTAGTTAACAACATGCGCGGTATTGTTAAAGTATCAGCAGTTAAAGCCCCTGGTTTTGGCGACCGTCGTAAAGCAATGCTACAAGATATCGCAGTATTAACTGGCGGTACTGTTATCTCTGAAGAAATTGGTTTAGAGCTTGAAAAAGCAACTATCGAAGACCTAGGTACTGCTAAGCGTGTAGTAATCACTAAAGATGATACAACTATCATTGATGGTGCGGGTGAAGAAGATGGCATTAACGGCCGTGTTGCTCAAATTAAAGCACAGATTGAAGAAGCAACGTCTGACTACGATAAAGAAAAACTACAAGAGCGTATGGCTAAACTTGCCGGCGGTGTTGCAGTAATTAAAGTAGGCGCAGCGACTGAAATTGAAATGAAAGAGAAAAAAGACCGTGTTGAAGATGCATTACATGCAACTCGTGCAGCGGTTGAAGAAGGCGTAGTACCTGGTGGTGGTGTTGCTCTTGTACGTGCTGCTAGCAAGCTAGTTGAGCTACTTGGCGACAACGAAGACCAAAACCACGGTATTAAAGTTGCACTTCGTGCGATGGAAGCACCACTTCGTCAAATCGTAACAAATGCAGGCGACGAAGCGTCAGTAGTAATAAACGCTGTTAAAGGTGGCGAAGGTAACTACGGTTACAACGCAGCCTCTGGCGAATACAACGATATGCTTGAAATGGGTATCCTAGATCCAACTAAAGTAACGCGCTCTGCACTACAATTTGCAGGTTCGATTGCGGGTCTAATGATCACTACCGAAGCAATGGTTGCTGAAATCCCTAAAGAAGAAGCTGCTGGTGCCCCTGATATGGGTGGCATGGGCGGAATGGGTGGTATGGGCGGCATGATGTGATCATCCTCCTTTAAGCACCTTGCTTATATAAAACCCAGCTTCGGCTGGGTTTTTGCTTTTTAGTACAAGCCTATTGTTATTGCTTAATTTATCTCCACATCTATACCATGAGTTATTGGATTAAAGGTAAAAGGATTTGCTTAATAATAATGAAATAATCATCTTCTTTATTTTGGTATCACTTATAACAGGGTTAGTGGTATTTATTGCTTGGATTATGCTTAAGCTCGTTATATGGGGTAAGAGCATGTCTAAAGGAGCGTATTTATTTTTAGCATTTTTTCCACTAATTTCACTTATGCCTATTCCACCCCCTACTTATGAAAATGTTCAAAAGGCCAAGCAAGAGCAGCGTAAACGCAAAGGAGACTCAGGTGACGACCCTACGAATGAAGATGAGTAAGCCAGTTTAGCTACGTAAATTAAAACACTTTTTAAGGACGCTTTAAGCATGCTATAGGGTTTAAAATAGAGTGAATCCTTTTACTGCTAGCGATAGATGCGAAGCTAATGTATAACGTATATCTCCCCTTAAAATAAGCTTTAATAAACATTTACCTATACTATTCAACCCTGTATTGATATGTGAAAATACACAAACATAAAACAACTTTAGGTTTTTAAGTTATGCCAAAGCAGCATATAGGTAGTATTGCTCTTGTTGTAAAAGACTATGACGAAGCAATCGCATTTTATACAAAAAAATTAAGCTTTGAATTAGTGGAAGATACGGATTTAGGTGATGGAAAACGCTGGGTGTTAATAACTCCACCCAACTCAAATGGCACACACATATTACTTGCACAAGCAACAGAGCCAGAGCAGTTTAACGCTGTTGGCAATCAAGCAGGTGGCCGTGTGTGGCTATTTTTAAACACTGACAACTTTTGGCGCGACTACGAAAGCATGCTAGAAAATGGCGTAGTATTTCATGAGCAGCCTCGTAATGAGCCTTACGGTACGGTGGCCGTATTTGAAGATCTCTATGGTAACAAATGGGATCTTATTCAACAGAGCTAAATACTTAGTTGATTAACGACCTGACTATTTGAAATAAATCCGAGGGTAGCATGCCGCGCTGCCCTTGCTCTTCAGCCGCAACCTCACCTGCTCGAGCATGAAGAGTTACCCCGTATCGCGCTGCTTCATCGATACTAAGCCCTTGAGCAAGCAATGCACCAATAATACCTGTAAGTACGTCGCCACTCCCTCCCACGGCAAGTGCTGCGTTACCATTTTCACACACCCAAGTACTTTTGCCGTTATCAATTAAAGACCCAGCGCCTTTTAATATGCAAGTAGCATTATACCGTTTTGCGCATAGTCGCACGCTTCCAAACCTATTTGACTCTATTTCAGAGGTGTTTTTGCTAATGAGCCGAGCCGCCTCACCAGGATGCGGAGTAAGGACACATTGAGCCAATGTATAAGCACTTGCATTTTCAGCTAATAAATTAAGTGCATCAGCATCAAGTACAAGCGGCGTATTGTGCTCTTGGCAATAGTGCATTACAGTGCAAAACGTTTTTTTAGCCCATTCACCCTGCCCAAGTCCAGGGCCAAGTACAACACAACTTGCCCACTCTAAAGCCTGTTCAAGGTTTTCACTCATGACCATTAATTCTGCCCTACCTATGCTTATTGGCATAATAGAGCTTTGGTGCGTATAAACCTTCACCATACCTGCACCTGCTCGTAGTGCAGCTTCACTACTGAGCCTGATTGCTCCCGCAGTACCTTGGTTGCCCCCTACGCATAATAACTTGCCATGATTGCCCTTATGGCTATTTAAAGCCCGAGAGCCCAAGCGATTAAAGCTATCTATATTTATCAAGTGAGCACAAGGTGAAGCGAGTTGACTAAAAGTATCTTCAATTGCTAATTCATCGAGAATCAACTCACCGGCATGCTGTTTACCTGTCCCTGTAGAAAGGCCTTGTTTAATCGCAATAAAAGTAACCGTTTTTGTTGCCTGAATAGCTGCGCCTAATACTTCACCTGTATTTGCATCAATCCCTGAGGGAACATCGATACTTAAAACAGGCTTTTCGCTTTGGTTGATGGCAGTAATAATCTCACAATAATTTTCGCGAACAGGTGAATTAAGCCCAGTACCTAGTAACCCATCAATCACACAGTCACAGCAATCTAAATCACTCTTTGCAAACTCGTTAACTATGCCACCAGTATCAAGCCATAGCTGCTTTGCTTTAGCAGCGTCACCACTGAGTGTTTTTGCAGGATCTATAGCGCAAACTTTAACCTCTGCGCCAGAGTCCTTAATTAAACACGCGGCTATGTAAGCATCACCCGCATTATTGCCATTACCTACAATAATCAAAGTAAGCTTAGCGTTAAAAGACTGCCACTGCTTGTATACTGCCTCTCCCGCTCGCTGCATTAAAGTAAATAAATCTATTCCACATTGCTTAGCCGCCTCTCCCTCATAAGAGCGAATCTGCTCTTTTGTGTAAATATGCCTTTGTTTATTTAACATAGAAACTCGCCATAAATAAGTGTGTAGATGCTCTATAACTATAGCTTGGGATAAAAAAGCACTTTTCAATAGCGGATTTAGCATGCTAAACAGCTATTAAAACTGAAATTGAAGGCTTTAGTACAAAGAGTGTGAGTTCTGTGGTGGGCTTTTGCCGCGGGTTTCGTAATACTCAACCCACGCTACGGAGGTGGTGGAGACTGGGCGAATAATATCTGGAATGTATTTTTTACTTTTCTGTAGACGTAAAAAAGCCCGGCTCTTTCGAGTCGGGCTTTCTTGTATTGGGAGCTTGGTGATGTCGTAGTGCCCACAGCGGTAGAGAGTCGCATAGCAAATGCACATTATCATTGCGTCGGGAGTCGCTTTACTCGCCCGACCTACGTGATAGGTTTAAAAGTGAATTCATTACGAGTGCTTTTTTCACTTTCCTGTAGACGTAAAAAAGCCCGGCTCTTTCGGGTCGGGCTTTCTTGTAATTGGAGCCTGGCGATGTCGTAGTGCCCACAGCGGTAGAGAGTCACATAGCAAATGCACATTATCATTGTGCCAGGAGTCGCTACGCTCGCCCGACCTACGTGATAAGTTTAGATGTGAATATTAATTGCGGCATGGGTCTGGTTATTTACTAAACTCCAGACAGCAAAAAACCCGTCACATCGCTGTAACGGGTTTCTCTTATTTGGAGCCTGGCAATGTCCTACTTTCACATAGCAAATGCTACACTATCATCGGCGCTGTTTCGTTTCACTACTGAGTTCGGCATGGGGTCAGGTGGGTCCAAAACGC
>NZ_JAQREI010000017.1:0-100795 GCF_028599215.1 Pseudoalteromonas sp. Angola-30 | reverse complement strand
TTTGCTTGGTAACCATAGCGTTTTGGACCCACCTGACCCCATGCCGAACTCAGTAGTGAAACGAAACAGCGCCGATGATAGTGTAGCATTTGCTATGTGAAAGTAGGACATTGCCAGGCTCCAAATAAGAGAAACCCGTTACAGAAATGTAACGGGTTTTTTGCTGTCTGGGATTTAATAAATAGCCAGACCCATGGCTAACTCACCAGAGAAGTAAAACAGCTCGAAGGCGAGCCCGGCCAACGATAGTGTAGCATTTGCTATGTGACTCTCTACCGCTGTGGGCACTACGACATTGCCAGGCTCCAAATACAAGAAAGCCCGACTCGAAAGAGCCGGGCTTTTTTTCGTCTGCAGAAAAGTAAAAATACATTCCAGATATTATTCGCACAGTCTAGCACCACCGTAGCGTGGGTTGAGTATCACGAAACCCGCGGATAAAACACAACACAGAGCTCAAACTCTTTGTAGTAATACCAATACGCAATAATACTTAATCATTTTGCCTAGCTATCAACACGTTTTTCCACCCTCAAATAGATCACATAATTAAGCGAATTGGTATTACAGTACAAGTAAGTCTCTTTACTTAACTAATCTATTAAGATGTATAAAAATAATAGCTTATAGTTCAGAGTATTTTGATCCACACTCTTTAACTTTGACTATAGTTATACCTCATAATAATTATTCTGCAGAATTATAAAATGTCGTTACTTTTTAATATTCAGCGCTTTTTTATATAGGTTGCTGAGTGTCTATGCGAAATAAAATATTTCAGATATTCGTTTTAATCGTCAGCCTACACCATTTACCGGCTAAATCGGGTGAGTTTGATTTTTCAGGCTACGCGCGTGTTATTGGTGGTTATTTAGATGAAAAAGATGTCGAATATAGAGGCTACGACGACAGTCTTAACTTTTCACCATCAAGTTTAATAGGTCTTCAAGCTGAGTATCAGTTTAATACAAACTGGTCAGTGACAGCACAAGGGTTATTTAGATCTGATAGCACAACGGTATCTGGTGAGAGTGGACTTGAATGGCTGTATTTAACTTATACGCCCACAACAAACCTACAGATAAAAATCGGTAAGCTGCGAACCCCATTTTTTACAATGAGCGACTTCTCTGATGTAGGGTTTGCATATCCATGGATCAATCCGCCACAACAAGTATACGACACGTACTTATTTAAAACATTTAATGGTATTGATGCTATTTACAAATTTGGCTCAGATGACTTTGATATCAGTATTGAAGGGTACTATGGAGAAGAGTCGGGAAGTATTGGCATAGGCACTTTTAAAACAGGTTTTGAGGTGGATAATTTAGTGGGTGTGATAGGGAGGTTGAATATTGAAAATATAGAATTTAGGGCTTCAAGGTATAACGGTAACATAGCGTTAGATCTTAAATCGATTAACCAACTACAAGATGTTTTAGAGAATTTTAATTTTAGCCAAAGTGCGGCGTCGCTGACAACGCAGGGCAGTGCGCATGCAGATCAATTTGGTGTTATTTATGATAATTTAGATTATTTTTTTAGAGGTGAATGGGTAAAGATTAAAACACAGTTAGATATAATTCCGACTATACGAAGCTATTACTTAACCGTAGGCTATAACAATGCACCTTTTACTTATCATTTAACCTTTGCAGACAGCGATGTAGAAATTAATGCCAATCAGAATGAAATCCCTATTGGTGCTAATGTAGAGCTTGATCAGCTGGCACAGGCTTATAACAGCGTGTTTGCAGAGTCGGCACCCGACTCACTAAAAACATGGACACTTGGTATACGATGGGATGTGCTACCTAATCTGGCATTAAAGGCGGAAGTATCTGCTTTAGAGGGCGATGAGGTTAGTAATTCTTTTTTTGTTATCCCTGAGGATGTTAGCTTTAATAGAAAAACGAATCTTTACCTTATTGGCTTAGATTGGGTATTTTGATGATGTACTCTAAGTTAACTTACGTGATTAGACATATAATACTGCTGTGTATTTTTACTTGGTCATTATTGTTTATTAGCGTACAAGCCTACGCGGATAATAGCCACACCACTAAAGTGATCATTGTTGTTAATACGGCCAATAAAAACTTAGCTTTGAGTAAGCAGCAAGTTCGCCATATTTATATGGGCGGCGCGATGAGTCGTCAATTTAAAGCAGTAAATTTACCCGCCGGAAACCCGTTACGAATCGACTTTAATACGAAATTGGTTGGCTTAACCGAATCCAGAATTCAGGCTTATTGGGCTCAGATGAGATTTACAGGGCGTAGCAAGCCACCCTTAGAGTTTAGCTCGACTAAAGAAATTATTGCGTATTTATTGAAAGAAGAAAATGCAGTTGCTTATTTACCTGCTGATACAAAAATTCCGGACGAGCTAACTGTTGTAACGCTAACGCCTTAATTTATGGTTAACTAGTAGCGCTGATTTATTTTAAAGTTAGCGCTTTAAATGCCTCTTTTGCTTGGGCTTTAGCTGCTGGAATGTGTGCTATGGCTACAGGCTTTGCAAAATAATACCCTTGCATTTCATCACTGCCATTTTTAATTAGGTAGTTAGCTTGGCTGGCTGTTTCTATACCCTCACTACATACTTTTAAACCTAGGCGTTTACTTAAATCGAGTATGGCCTTTAATACCGCCGCATCCTTTTCTGAGCTGTCAAATTGATTAACGAACATACGGTCAATTTTGATGGTATCGATATCTATTTTTGTCAGGTAGCTTAGCGATGAATAACCCGTTCCAAAATCATCAAGGGCTATAGACCCGCCCATTTGTTTTATTTGATTAAAGAATTCATTGGAGTTTTCAAAATTATCGAGATAGCTTGATTCGGTTATTTCAAACTGGATATTTCCAATGTCGACGTTGTATTTAACCAGTTTATTTTTTACAACATCAATAAAGTGATTATCTTTAAGATCATGGCTCGATAGATTTAAAGAAACGAGTACATGGTTACCTATAGTTTGCTTTAGTGTGGGTAAATCTTGAAATACCCTGGAGACAACCCACTGCGTGATTGCTTTTATTTTACCTGCTTGCTCTGCAATGGGTATGAATTCGCCTGGTGAAATAAAGCCAAGCTCTTCACTGTGCCACCTAATAAGGGCTTCAAGGCCATTAGCCTCACCATTGGCAGCTATTTTTAACTGATACACAACTTCAAACTCATTTTGCGCAATTGCATGACTAATTAAATTAGCCACTTGAGCCATTCGCTTGCTGTTTTCTAACATTTTTCTATGGAAAACAGTGTACGACCCTTTACCTTTTTCTTTTGAGGCATACATTGCGATGTCTGCATTACTAATCAATGTATTAATGTCAAACTCGGCCTCTTTAGCATGGGCAATACCAATACTTACCCCGGTGGGTATATCCCACTGGTTAATAGTAAAAGGCGTTAGCATTGAGCTGATAATTTGCTCCGCAATATTAATAACGTCGGTGTAATTATTTATATTACGCAGCATTATTAAAAACTCATCACCCCCTAAGCGTGCAATAACATCGTTTTCGCGTAAGTGCTTTTTAATATTACTGGCTACCGCCTTTAAAAGTAGGTCGCCCGTTTCATGGCCAAGTGTATCGTTAACACCTTTAAAGCTATCTACGTCAAAAAACATAATTGCTATATCTTGATGATTATTTTTACAGCGCGTTAATTCTTCTTTTAGTAAGCCCATAATAAACATGCGATTAGGTAAGCCAGTTAATATATCGAAGTTAGCTAAGTGCTCCATTGATTGCTTTTGCTTTAATAGTTGTGCGGTGTTTTTTTGATTAGTGAGCACTTGGGCATTAATAGTGTTAAGTAAGTTATTAATATCTTTGCCAAGTTGCGATACTTCGTCGTTGCCTGAGCCCTGGTATTGGAGTTGATAGTTAGTTGTTTTTTCTACTTTTTGTGTGAATTTAGAAAGTTTTAATAGCGGGCTTAATAAATGTTGGTATATCCAAAAAGAGATGATGATGGTGATCACGATACTAAAAATAACGATAGGGGCTGCACTATAAAATAAGCTCGCTTTGCTTTCATTGAGGGGCTTATTAAAATCCTGAACAATTAATAGGTAGCCTATAGGGAACTGCTCCTCACCAATTGTTTTTAAGGCAACTAAGCCTTGATTAGTAACACTGACGGTACGGGGCAAACTTTGCGGTTTGATACCCTTTAGCTGTGGAGAAAAATCCTCGAACTTTAAGTAATTAGGGTGCACGTAGGACTGTATTAGCTGCCAATTACTATCAAATACATTTACAAACTTTATGTGCTCGTACCTATCTAACCCCAAAAGCTCAGTTGTAATAGAAAATAAATCTATCTCTTGCGACATAACACGTAACAAATTATCTGAAATATTTGATGACATAGCATCGAGGTTTTCTTCAACTGATTGGCGGTATAAATCCTCGTGCTCATTAATAGCTAAATAAAAAACAAAACTAGCGCTTAGTACGATTAGACAAGTCGTAATAATAATAAATTTGTTACGAATACTATGAAACATTTAGCCAAATCCCTTCTTACTGTCATGCTCTTTCACTAAAAGAGTTATTACTTATTGTTGTTATTTATTAATAGAAGGCTTACGCGTAGCGCTGATGTTACTTACTAAATTTGTAAGTAAAAGAATGTGTTTAAATTCATAGAGTAACTATAGCTGGTTATTTTATTTTAGGCAGACTTACTTTGTTGCAATTTCATTCTTGGCTTAATAAGTGACCTGTGTAAGACTAATGCGGTTATTTATTAAATCAGGTGACATGAATGTCGAATATAAAAGCTTGGAAACTTATGAGCCTGTTTTGTTTGTTTGCAGTGCTTATGGGTTGTCAATCTAAAGAAGAGCAACTACAACAAACAATTCAAGAGTCTATTAAAAAGGCAGATGTTGAGCTTGCACAGCTTGGTACCGCGCTTGATAATGGGACTATACGTAATGCTGTATTGCTTAAAGAATATGGCAAACTCCTTAAACAGCAACAGCCAGAACTTAGTCAGGTTGTTGATGTAATTACCCTTGATGCTACAAGGCAGGGTGCCCTTTACAGTGGTTTAACACAACGACTTAAAGATATTAAAGGCACTTATTTAATCCCTCCTTACGAAGATACGCTACACAGTATTGATTTACTACGTGAGGCGGCTAAGCCTACGCTGTTTTCTGATGCGTTAACGGACCCGATTAATATGCTAGCGGATATGTCTAAGGGCAGCCTTGCGCGCGTTGGTGCTATTAGTAAAGAGGCAGAGGGCGCAGGCGAGGGTAATCAATTGGTGGGCAACCCTAATTACGGTAACTGGCAAACTAATAGTAATGGTATTAGCTTTTGGCAGTGGTATGGCATGTACCGTATTTTAGGCGATGTATTTGACCGTGTTGAATACGGACGTTGGAGCAGCCGCCGTAAATATAGCTATTACAACGATTACGGCCGCTATCGTTACTCAAGCCCTAAACAAATTAAAACGCAAAGTGCTTTAGAAACGCGTACGCGTCAATCGTACCAACGCCAAGGCAAACAGTTTACTAGCCCTTATGCGAGCAAAAAAACGGGTGCCTCGGGTTTAAGCCGCAGTAGTTATACACCGCCTAAAAGCCGCAGTAGTTACTCGCGTTCGAGTAGTTATAGCAACAGCTCTGGATCGGTACGCAATAGCGGTAGCAGAACCTCTCGTGGCGTGAGCCGTGGTAAGTAAAGAATAAGTTGGAGTTAGAAATATGTACGAATTTAATGGAATAACTACGTGGTCGCTACAAGCTTTGGCGATTGATTTTGCAATTATCGTGTTGTTATTTGTAAGCCTGAAATACATTAAGGGCTGGGTTTCAAACCTTCATGCAAATGACGAAATAACAGAACGCGATAACTTTGCTTTTGGTATTAGCTTTGCGGCAGGCTTAGTTGCACTTGCCATTGTATTAACGGGTGTGAGTAGTGGCGCCTTTGCTGCGTCGTTACAACAAGAAGCCCTGCAAATGCTAGGCTATGGTGTATTAGCCATTGTACTGATTAAATTAGGCCACTTTTTTCAAGACAAGGTCGCGCTTCGCAAAGTCAGCCTGCACGACGAAATTGTAAAAGGTAATGTAACAGCCTCTATTATCGACTTTGGTCATGTAGTGAGTGTGGCTATTGTGATTCGCTCTGCACTTTTATGGGTAGCAACAGAGGGTTGGCACGGGCTGCCTATCGTTATTGCTGCCTTTATTATTGGCAGTGTTGCACTACTGCTTGTAAGCCAATACCGCGTACAATTATTTAAGCGTACCAATAAAAGCGGTGATTGTTTACAACAAGCCATTATTGATGGCAATTTAGCTGTAGGTATACGCTACGCAGGCTTTTTAGTAGGAAGTGCCTTAGCTATTACAGCGGCATCAGGTATTGCACCGTATGCGGCCGATAACATTAATGCTAGCCTGCTTTATTGGGCTATTAGCGCGATTGTAAGTTTAGTGGCATTCATCATTTTGCATTTAATCACCATCAAAATAATTTTATCAGGTTGTGATATTTCAGATGAAGTTAACCGTCAGAAAAATGTAGGTGTAGGTGCTATTTCTGCTGCAGTGTCGTTTGCTGTCGGTATTACTATGGCAACCTTACTAGGCGCATAATCAGTGTCATCAACTACAACTAGCCCAAGTAAATCACGTTTACTTGGGCACGATATTTTACTAATAACTGTTATGGCCGTACTCGCTGGGTGCGGCCTTATTTATGAATACTTACTTTCGCATTACGCAGGGCGGGTACTGGGCTCTGTAGAGAGTGCTATCTATGCCATGATTGGCACAATGATAGTTGCCATGGGCTTAGGCGCATTTTTAGCCCGTTGGTTTAAAGATGCCTTTACCGCCTTTGCTTGGCTTGAAAGTATTATTGCCCTGGTTGGCATGGGCTGTATTCTGGCAATAGCCGGTGTAATTGCTGTAAGTTATTCACTTCCTCATTTGTTTTCTAGTATTTTTAATTTACCTCCAGATGTTGTGCTCAATGGCTATGTATTTCAAAAGCTGCAAGAGTGGTCACGCTTTTTACCTTATGTGTTTGGTTTAGTACTGGGTTTATTTATTGGTATGGAAATACCGCTTATTGCGCGTATTCGCCAACATGTGTACGGGCGTTTTTTAGAAAACAATGCAGGCACTATTTATGGTGCCGATTATATTGGCGCGGGTATTGGTGCGGCTATTTGGGTAAGCATTATGCTGGCGATGCCTATAATGCAAGCTGCAGCGTGGACAGCTCTTTTTAATATACTGGCAGGGCTCGCCTTTTTATGGCGCTACCATGCTCATGTGCGCTTTGCTAAGGCACTTCTGATCTGCCATATAGTGTTACTGGCACTGTTTGGGTTTATTTTAGTGATGGGAAGTAGCTGGATGAACAGCTTAAGTAATGTACTTTATAAAGATAAAGTTATTTACTCACAAGCAACTAAATACCAGCATGTAGTATTAACCGAGCGCTTAAGTAAAAACCAGCCAGCGCCTATTACCGACTTGTATTTAAATGGGCGTTTACAGTTCTCGAGTATTGATGAGCAAATATATCATTCAATGCTGGTGTATCCGGCAATGCTCGCATCAAACCGGCACGATAGCGTATTAATTATTGGTGGTGGCGACGGGCTTGCCCTTAGAGATGTTTTAAAGTGGCCAGTGAACGACGTAACGTTAATTGATTTAGATGCACAGCTGCTTAATTTATTTGGCCATAAAGACGGTGATTTTACAGCGCCTGAGTCTATAAGTAAGCGGTTATTAGCGCTAAATAAACAATCGATGTTAGACCCACGCGCCAATATTATTGTGGGAGATGCGTTTTTAGAGGTTGAAAGGCTCCTTGATCAAGGTAAGCAATTTGACACTATTTTAATTGACTTGCCGGACCCTAATCATCCCGATTTAAACAAAATGTAC
Organism: Pseudoalteromonas sp. Angola-30; assembly: GCF_028599215.1. Taxonomy (NCBI): domain Bacteria; kingdom Pseudomonadati; phylum Pseudomonadota; class Gammaproteobacteria; order Alteromonadales; family Pseudoalteromonadaceae; genus Pseudoalteromonas; species Pseudoalteromonas sp. Angola-30. The sequence goes on along the minus strand of NZ_JAQREI010000017.1, from coordinate 92,841 downwards.
AGCGACTATTTTTATAACCATGTACGTCAATTGTTAGCTTCCGATGGCGCAATGGCTGTGCAGTCTACCTCGCCTTATCATGCCAAAAAAGCATTTTTAAGTATTGCTAAAACGGTAAAAGCGGCGGGTTTTGATTATGTTGAGCAGTACCAGCAAAATATTCCTTCGTTTGGGCAATGGGGGTGGACAATAGCCACTAAAATGGGTCAACCAGCCAGTGGGCGAATTAAAAATATAAGCGCTATGCCGGTGCCATCAAGGTGGGTAAGTAAAGAATATTTATTAGCCAGCTTTGTATTTCCTAACCAGTATTTTGAACAAGTTAAAAGTATTGAGGTCAATAGGTTAGGTTCGGGCCAGCTATATGATTACTACCGTAATGCGTGGCAGATAGAAAGCGAATTGTATAAAAATTAATAAAACATGGTTGACATAATATGTCGGCCATGCGAATCTTAACTCAGACATAATATGTCAAACAGCAAAAAGGCAGAGACATGGAATTAAATGAACTTTCAATAAAATTAGCTTCTTTTGAAACAGAAGGCGCTAACTTTGAGTCTTTCTTGATTGCCAACCCTGGTGAACAAGATGTTTTACAAGTCATAGTTGATGGAAACGATGAGCTTCCAATTTTTGTTACGCAAACACAAGAGCAGTTGTTATGTATTAGCTACTTGTTTGGCGAAGATGAAGTAAAAAGTGAATTACGCAACGAGTTAAACGAAACACTACTACGTTTAAACGTGCCAATTCCACTGAGTGCATTTGCTAAAATCGATAACAAATACGCGATTTTTGGTGCACTGTCGGTAAATTCATCATTAGATGATATTACCCACGAACTAGTGACACTAGCTGACAACGCTATTGACGCACTAGAAGCCGTGACCTTGTATTTAAACGATTAGTAACTAGTTAGTGGAGTTAAGATTATGAGTATATTAAAAAAATTATTTACAGCAGTACGTGGCGGCGCGCGTGAAGCGGGCGAAGCAATTGTAGATGCAAACGGCATTCGTATTTTTGAACAAGAAATAGCAGATGCGCAAAATGCACTTAATCGTGCTAAAAAGAGCCTTACAGAAGTAATGGCTAAAGAAATGCAAACTAAGCGTAAAATTAGCGCAGTTGATGCATCAATTGCTGAGCACGAAGCATATGCAGGTCAAGCACTGGAAAAAGGTAACGAAGCCTTAGCATTAGAAATTGCCGAAAAAATTGGCGACTTTGAAGCTGAAAAAGCTGAAAATGAGCAAGTATTAGCAGGTTTTAGCAATCATATTGTAGCGCTTAAACAACAAGTTAAAGACGCTGAAAAGTCGATTAAAGAAAACCAACGTCAGCTTACTATGGTTAAAACCACAGAAAGCGTACAGCAAGCAACAATGGCGGTTAACAGCACGCTTAATACCAATAGCTCGTCTATGACATCGGCTCGTCAGTCGCTTGAGCGTATTAAGCAGCGCCAGCAAGATCGTAGTGACCAGTTAGGCGCTGCTAAGCAACTTGAGTCAGATACAAATGGCGACGATTTAAAAGCAAAAATGGCTGAAGCCGGTATTGGCGATACAAGCCCAAAAAGTGCTGATATTTTAGCGCGCATTAAAGCCAAGCAAAACGGCTAATAGTTCGTACATTTATAATAAAAGGTAATTAAGCGTGGCTTAGTTACCTTTTTTGCTTAAGGGATGCCTCACTATGTTTAATTTTTTCAAATCAAAAAAAGAGCCAGAACGTCAGCTTAACCATGCAAGTGAGCTTAAAAAAGGTGACATGTTTAGCGTTATCGATTCATTTGCGTATCCGTCGTGGTTAAAAGGGCAAACGCTGCGTGTTATTGATATTCAAACCTATCAATATCAGCACAGTAGTGATACTGAGTTTGTGCTTGAGACGAACAGCGGACAGGTGGTATTTTTACAAATTGAGCAAGATGATGGCGAGCAGTGGGCTAATTTTTCAATCAAAATTCAGCGTGACGACGTAGAGCAAATATTTGGGCTAGACGAATTTGCACGTATTTTTGATGAAGAGTCGTTAACTCATATACAGGTGCAAAATACGCCAGAGCAGTTTATGCAGTTTTTAGCTAAAAGCTATCAGCAAAGTGAATCGCCTTATGTGTGCTACTTCCATAACAAAGATTTTCGTGGCCAGTCATTACCGCGCTATGAGCAAGAGGGTGGCGAACCTTGTGAAATGATTTGCTTAGCATCGCCAGACGAAGGGCATGGCTTAAATATTGAAATATGGGATGGCGGTGAGACCGAAGTGTCACTAACGCTAACACGCCCAATTACCGATATAGTCGACTTGTTTCCAGGAGATGCGAAGTGAGTGATGCTAAAGACAAGTGGTTACGTCAAGAGCAAGCCGTGCGTGCCACACAAATGGCATTTGATTTAAGCAGCGAAGTACAAAAGTCGATAAAAAAGCAGGCCATTGACCAAGAGCTTACGCCCTCAGATATGATCCGTAAAATTTTAGGCTTAGATGTGAAATCTAAAAAAACACGTCAGCGCCTATCGTTTAATTTAAACGATGATGAAATAGCCCAACTTGCAACACGATTTAATGTCCAAAGTGATGATAAGCGAGCCGTAAAGCAACAAGTAGCAGAGTTATTAATTGCTCATACTAAAAACACTAAGTAGTTAATTTAGATTTATATGAATATTATTTTAATTGCTTACTTAATTATTTTTGCTTTGTTTGGCACAGCTGCAAGTTACTTTGTGCGATTTATTTATGCGTACTGGGTAAAAAAAGAAATGCCAATGAAATACATTGTTAAAGCAGGAATTTGTGTGGTGTTGGTGGTGGTTATTTCAGCGTTAATACCTTTTATAGGTTAACGCTGAAATTGGCGTTTGCGCTATTTTATATCAAATGCCTGGCATTGCTGATTAATACACAGGGTTTGTACCTCAAGTACCGGCGAGCAATCGGTTAAACCTTGCGCTTTGTTTTGCGCTTTTTGTTGTTGTGTAATTTTTTGGGCAACTTCTTCGGCGTGCTCTTGAGAGGTATTAAGTGTTGAATACACAACATACTTACTTGGCCCACCACATGCTCGTGCACCTACTTCGAGTACCTTACATTGAAAGCTTGCGGTGCAACTATTATCACTAACAATGTTATTAAGATCGTAGTTCAAGTCAGACAAATTCTGATTTTGCTCAGTACTTGATGATGTGCTTGCACAGCCGCTAAGTAATAGCATAGCGCTGGTGGCAACACTCACAATTGATAATTTAATTGCTGATGGTAAACAACTCATAACCTTGTCCTTAAAATACACTTACCGCTGAACCTTCAAGTTTAACACATTTATTTTCAACACACTGCGTGCTTGGCGAAGTTAAATGCTGGCACGTGCTCATCATTTCATTTTGTGTGTTGTAGGCTTTTTCAAGCGTTGTTATTTGCTTTGCAAGCGAACTGACTTGCCCCTCTTTAGCTGATTTTGTTGAGTAAACAACATAATCACTTGGTCCGCCGCAAGCTTTGCTTCCTACAGGCATAACCTTACATTGTGCAGAGGTATCGCACTGTGTATTGGCAATTAACGTATTAAGCTCGCTTTTTGCGGTTTTAATGTCGTTAAGTGATACTGCTTTTAAAGCGGTTTTTATGGGTTGCGATGCATCAGTAGGGTTTTTGTGCTTGTTTTCACTGCTGGTTTGTTGAGGTACTTCTTTATGCGGTACTTCTTTAAGCTCGTTCACCGAGTTAGTTGGTGCATCTTGCGATGTTGTTTCGAGGCATGCAGTTAAACAAAGTGGTAAAAGTAGGGCTAACAGTGGAGTACGCATAACAAACCTTGATAGTGATGAATTATTCATCACTATCATACACGGTGCATTTTTAACGGCAATAAAAACTATATTATCAAGTAATTAAAGCCGTTTTAGATTTATCTTTATAAACCGCCTTGGGTAAGTTTAGTGGGGTTAAGCAGTGTTTCTAATTCACTGCGTGGAAGGTCGGTTTCTTGCTCTGCGACATCAATTATTGGGCGGGCTTCTTTGTAGGCTTGCTTAGCTATTTTGGCTGCTTTTTCGTAACCGATCACCGGGTTAAGCGCAGTCACTAAAATAGGATTTTTGGCCAGTGCTTTATCAATATTGGTTTGGTTTACTTTAAAACTCGCAATGGCTTTATCTGCCAATGCTTGGGCGCTATTAGCAAGTAGCTCAATGCTTTGTAAAATATTGTGCGCAATAACAGGTAGCATTACGTTTAGCTCAAAATTACCGGCTTGGCCTGCCACAGTGATGGTTGCATCGTTACCTATAACTTGAGCGCTTACCATGGCTGCCGCTTCTGGGATCACCGGGTTTACTTTACCCGGCATAATCGATGAGCCTGGTTGCAGTGCTTCAAGCTCTATTTCGCCAAGCCCGGCGAGTGGGCCTGAGTTCATCCAGCGTAAGTCATTGGCTATTTTCATTTGCGCTACAGCGAGTACTTTTAACTGACCTGAGAGCGCTACAATGGCATCTTGCGAGCCAATATTGTAAAAAAAGTTACTGCTTGGCTTAAAGCTTATACCCACATTAGCGCTTAAGTTTTTAGCAAACTTTGAGGCAAATTCGCCATCAGCATTAATACCCGTGCCAACAGCTGTCCCGCCTTGGGCAAGCTCACATACTCGCTCTAAGCTATGGCGAATACCGGAAGCTGCATTATTTACTTGTGATTGCCACGCGCTTAGCGTTTGCTCAAACGTAACGGGCATGGCATCCATTAAATGCGTACGGCCTGTTTTAACTATTTTGCCAACGTCTGCCTTTTTTTGCTCTAAACTCTGCGATAGTTTTTCAAGAGATGGCAGTAATTCATAAACCACGTTAATAGCACTACTTAGTGCAATGGCTGTAGGCACTACATCGTTAGAGCTTTGCCCCATATTTACATCATCGTTGGGGTGAACTGGCTCATTACCAATGCGGGTTGCAAGCGTTGCGATAACTTCATTAGCGTTCATGTTCGAGCTGGTGCCTGAGCCAGTTTGGAAAATATCAACCGGGAAGTGCTCGTAATGCTCGCCATCAATAATTTGTTGGCATGCTTGCTCAATAGCGTTGGCTTTACTTTTACTTAAGTGATTTAGCTCAAAGTTACTTTGTGCTGCAGCTTGCTTAATGTATGCAAGCGCTGTTACAAACTGTTTTGGCATAGTTAAACCGCTAATAGCAAAGTTGTTAACTGCACGCTGGGTTTGCGCTTGGTATAGCGCATCACTAGGGACCTGTAATTCACCCATGCTGTCGGATTCGGTTCTAAAATTGCTCATAAGTCGCTCCTTAAAAAGGGTTAAATTCGTGACTGAGTACGCGAGCTTCGCGCTCAAGTTTTAAAAATTTTTCAGTATCGTTATGTGCATAGTAAAAGCGTTTTAATGCCAATAAGGGTTTATATAATTGCTCAAGGCACTGCTTACGAATGGCATTGTGTATTAGAGGGTCGCACATTTTATTGATAATTTCATGGTGAGTGCGTAATAAATATAACTCTTGTAGTAAGGGGTTACGCTGTTTTTCAAAGCTTTTAGCAACGTTTAAAGCGGTTTCTATGTAGTGAGCTACCACCATAGGCGCATGTAAGCCTGGGCGTAAGCAGTTACAAGCAAGTTCATGATGATAAGGCTGTAATGCCTGAAAGGGAGACATAAAAAAACCGACTCAAGTTAACGATAATAGTTATCATTACATTTAATCGGTTTCAGTGTAAACAGTTATTATAAAAATTATTTGCAGCGTTTAATTGAGTATCAATTATAGCCAAGAATGAATATTTGGTCTGTTTCATGTTTTTTTAGCGCCTGTTGATTTTGGTTACAGTGAGAAAGTAAGTCGATTACAGTGGCTCTACTATCACAGGTGCTACTTGGTTTTTCGGTGCTTTTTTCTGTCACTGAGACCACAGCGTCTACAGCGGTGTAAGGGGGAGTATGCATAATTTTATCCTCGTATTTAATATTGGTAATACACCCTACTTAGGGTTGATTTAATTAAAGCATAATACATACCATCGTCTTATTTTTGTTTTAGTGCCATGAATTAACTCACTTTTATAAATTATCTATAAAACTTTAATTGTTCAGTGCCATTTTTTTGCGTTAATGTTGTGCAATAAGTTTCAATATTGGTGCAGGTCATGATCAAACCTTTCTCACAAGCGTGTGAAAACAATAAGGGTCCTATTTTAGAAGTGCTTAAAACGGTTTTTAATAAGACAGAATCGGTACTCGAAGTAGGCTCGGGTACGGGGCAGCATAGTGTGTTTTTTGCTGAGCAATTACCGCATTTACAGTGGTATACAAGTGATCGCCGTATAAACCATGAGGGCATAAATTTATGGCATAAGGAGGCAAATTTAACTAATTTACACGGCCCTCTTGAGCTTGATTTGAATTATGCATGGCCGATAAATAACGTAGATGCCATTTACACAGCAAATACGTTTCATATTGTAAGTTGGCAGTTGGTTGAGCAATTTTTTAAAGGGGTTTCAACGCACTTAGCAAGCCAGGGAGTCGTGTGTATTTATGGCCCTTTCAAATACCAAGGGCAGTTTACAAGTGCAAGTAATGAAGAGTTCGATCGCTTTTTAACACAGCGTGACCCATTTAGCGGTATTCGTGATTTTGAGGCCATAGAGCAATTAGCAAGGCATGCTGGCCTTACACTCATAAGTGATACAGCTATGCCAGCTAACAATCAGTTATTGGTTTTTAAACGGCAGTAAATCAGCGCACTGAGTTTTATAAATTGTCATATGTTGGCGTTCTCGCTTTAGGTAGTCGTTTATTGCTGCTCTGAAGTCGGGTTCAACAATATAGTGGCTAGAGTAGGTAAAAACAGGCTCAAACCCACGAGGTATTTTATGCTCACCTTGAGCGCCTGAGTGAAAGCAATGTAAGTTATGCTTAATCGCAAATTCAATCCCTTGGTAGTAACACAGCTCAAAATGAAGGGAGTCTATTTCTTCGCTGGCGCCCCAATAGCGGCCATACAAGGTGTTTTCACCTTGTAAGCTTAGCGTTGCTGCCACTATTTTGTTGTCTTTTTTGGCAAGCATAATAATTAGCTGATCGCCCATTAGCGCCTGTAATAAAGTAAAAAACTCAATATTTAAATACCCTAAATGCCCAGAACGTTTTAAATAAGTACGCTGATAAAACTCACAAAATAGCTGCATTGTTTCAGGGCTTAGGTGCGAGCCTTGCAGCCATTCAATGGTAATATTTTGCTGTGCTATTTTAGCTCGCTCTTTTTTTAGCGTTTTTCGTTTGCGTGCGGTGAGTGTATTTAAAAAATCGTCAAAGGTTTTAAAGCCTTTATTAAACCATTGAAACTGCACGCCTACGCGCTGCATTATATCGTCAGTACACAGGGCTTGAGCTTGAACCTTTGGGCAAAAGTTAACATGCCAGCCAGACCAACCTTGCTCCACACTCGTTAAATTTAATTGCTTTTTTATGTACTCGTATACGCTTTGTGTATTCGTATGTGCAATGGCAATACGCTGGCCTTCAATGGGGCTAAAAGGTACACCGCTTAGCCATTTAGGATAATAGGCTAATCCGTGTTGCTCGTAGGCTTCTGCCCATGCCCAATCAAAAACATACTCTCCGTAAGAGTGGCTTTTTAAATACCCAGGGGCGAGTGCGATTAGTTTATCAGCTTCATAAACCGCTAAGTGCTGAGGCTGCCAGCCTGTCTCTTTGTTTACACAGTGGCTTTGCTCTAATGCATATAAAAATGCATGGCGGGTAAAAGGTTCATTACCGAATAAACGAGTCCATTCGTGTACGTCTATTTGGTTAATATCACTAAACCATTGGTGGGTAAAAGTGGCCATTACTGCTTACCTTGGGCTGCTTTATCGTGGGTGGTGGCGTTTTAAACTAAGTTAACACAAGTGCATTTATTTAGCGCATTATTGTATTAGGGCTCTTCAATTTCGGCATATTGGGCTAAGCACGCGGTTAGCTTAACCAGTTCTAGCGGTTTTGCAAGATGCTGATTAAAACCAACGGCTTGAGCATGGGCTTTATCCTCAGGCATAACATCGGCGGTCAGCGCAATAATGGGCAACTCTACCTCACTTTTAAATTGCCTAATTAGGGCGGTGGCTCTGTAACCATCCATTATTGGCATTTGGCAGTCCATTAAAATTAAGTCAAAGTGTTGCTCTTTTGCTATATCTACTGCCGCTTCACCATTTTCGACAAGATGGGCAACAATACCTAATGAGCCTAGCATGGCTTTAATTACCATTTGGTTTACCGGGTTATCTTCTGCTACTAGCACTTTTAAGGCCGCCAATTTAGTACCCGAGTATACAAGCTCGGCTTGCTCTTGTACTGGGCTGGTGCGAAGCTCAACGTCAAATTTAAACGTAGAGCCAACGTTTGGTTCGCTCTGTAATGTGACGTTACCGCCCATTAATTTACTGAGCTCTTTTACGACAGTTAAGCCCAGGCCTGTGCCACCGTATCGCCTTGATGTTGAGTCGTCTGCTTGGGTAAAGGCACTAAATAGCTTGGACTGCTGGGTAGGCTTTATGCCAATACCCGTATCTGTAACGGTTACGGTAATTTTAACTTTGTCAGTACTGATAAACTCTCCGCCAAAGTCTACATTTACTTTGCCTTGCTCTGTAAATTTTATTGCGTTGCTGCAAAGGTTTAGCACTACTTGCTCAAAGCGTAAAGGGTCGCCTACATACCAAGTATCTACCGGAAGATGACTGCTAACCTGCCAGCCAATGCCTTTATTGGCTGCACTGGCCTCAAACATTGTGTTAATACGCTTTATAATTGCATGAAGGTCAAACGCTGTGCTTTCTAGCTTAAGCTTATGTGATTCAATTTTTGAAATATCAAGTATGTCGTTAATCAGGTTTAGTAAGCTTTTAGATGAAGAGTTTATTTTGTCTAAGTAACCAATAAGAGTGTGTGCGTTGTCTTCTTTGCGCGCTAATGATGAAAAGCCAATAACTGCATTTAATGGTGTGCGTATTTCATGGCTCATATTGGCTAAAAATCGGCTTTTAGCCTGATTAGCTAAGTCAGATTGCTTTTTAGCTTGCGCAAGCGAATGGGTGCGCTCTGCGACTTTTCGGGTAAGGGCAATTTGTTGCTGATTAAAAAGCAGTAAAACAATTAAAATTAAAGCGCATACCACCAATTGCAAGGCCATTAAATACAGTGTTAATTGGTTATTATGGGGGGCAAGGTATTTTTCTTTTAAGGCTAAATGTGCATTCCATATTTGCCCACCAAAGCTGAGTTTTAGTTTCATAACACGGCTGCCCTGAGCAATATTTAAACTTTTGCCGTAGTTACTATAAAATGCGGGCTTATTTACATCTTCATAGAGCGCAATAGAAAACATCTCTGATTGTTGCTCGTTAATCGCTTGCTCAATAATATTACGCACTAAAAACACACCTGTTGCGTACCCCTTTATAATAGCTTTTTGCTGTTGTTGTTCGTACACGGGGGCAAATAGCAGATAGGCAGGCTCAGGCTCAGCTGTTTGCACTAACTGAATAATTTTAGTGCTGACTGGCTGATACCTAATTGCAGGGTTTACTAGCGATGCTTTTCTGTCTGGGTTTGAATACACATTAAAACCAACCGCTTTTTGGTTGCCATTAAAAGGAGCAATGTATTTAACGATGACCATAGGATCGTCTGGCTCAAGGGGCTCGCCGACAATTTCAAAGTCTAGGTGGTATATATCGGCAACTTCTTGGGTAAACGAAGCTCGCTCACTTTGCGCTATTTTTTGATTCCACGAAAGCGCTTTAATAAACGAATGCTGTGCCAGTAACTCGCTGGCGTAGGCGTAAAAGTCTTGTTGGTTTAAATCAGGGTTAGATTGTACTTGGCTGGCTAAGCTTTGCACCGCTATTAAACTTTGGTTGATGTAGCGATATAAGCTATTTTCAATAATGTGAGCTTCTCGCTCGGCGACTTTAACGGTATTTTGTCTGTTTTCTTGGTTATAAAGCTGAGTAGTTACTGCAACAGATACAAATAAAATACTACATACCGCTAACGTAGGCAGCGGCGATATAGGCCTATTTTGCCCCTTAAACTGAGTAAGCACCAATAGCAGAGGAGTGGCAATAATTACGCCTAATGAGTCTCCTAGCCACCAAAATAACACATTTTGCCAATGATCTTTAATATCGTATGCGGAGTTAAATTGGCTCAGCGCAAAAACCCCAAAATTTGCTGAAATTAAACTAACCGCAATGCCCACAACAAAAATAAAATAAATGATACTTGCGCGTTTTTTAAAATACAGCGGGTGTCCAAGCCAATATTTAAGTAAACCAGCCCCCACCATTGCCTGCAATACAATGCCAATAGCAATATACATGGCTTGGCTGAAGGTATTGCCAACCAACACCATATCGTGAGCTGTGCTGTCAAAAATATTAAAGTTAAAAGCAAAGGCTGCTATAAAAAGCGCTGGAATGAAGCGCCACCACCACATATAGCATCCAACTAAGGCAATGCCTGCAGGCAACCATACCGGGATAATTTGAGTATTAAAGGCGAGTTTAGTGAGTGAAATACCAATTAAAAAGTACGCTAATGAAAAAATTATGTAAAAGATAACTGAATGATATTTTGAGTTAAAATTTTTCACATAGCTCCCTGACTTTTTAAAAGTACTTAATTTTAAATATCAGTATAGCGAACAGTATGTTATTTGCGGTATTTTTTAATATATGTTGTAAAAAGTGTACCTTGCGCAATGTGTAAACTGTTTATTTAGCAGTTAAGGTTGTTTGCTCAGCTGCTGTTTTTGCTGCTGTAAAATAGAGATTTGTTGCTCTACAGCGCTAATTAAGGTGTTATAGCGGTTTTGAATCGCTGAAGTTTTAGTGGCTATCGCATCGGCTATTGATTCGGCGCCCATTCTATTAGCTTGATCTTGAGTAACATAGCTGGCTTGTTGTTTGGCGTCGGCTAAGTCTTCTTTATAGTTTTTGATAGTAAGCTGGTGGCGTTTAATTTCACGATCAATTTTTTTAATCTCAATGTAGTTATCTACAGAGGCACCAGGCATTGCGGGTGAGTTTGCATTATTGCCGTACTTATCGGCAACTAGTGGCTGTTTTAGCTTAATAACTTCTGCATTGTCAGCACAGGGTGTTTGGCTAAATGTAGCGACTCCTTTAATTGTACATTTATAAACCGTAATGTCTTGGGCTGCGTGTGTACTTAAAGCCACAAGGCCTATTAAAGGTGCAATTAAACGAAACATAATTAAACTTACGTTAGTGGAGTTGTTATTAATAATGCCGTAACTACCCAGTGTATTCAATGTGTTTTGATTCACCTCTTTTAATAAAAAATGGTGGAGAAGGAGGGATTAGCTTAATTACATCCATGTAATTAATTGCTTCGCGACGCCTGCGGCGGTTTAAACTGTTCCAGACATTTTATCGAACCCTAGCGAGGATTCTCACCCTCCTTGGATACATTGGTTGTTAAATTTTAGGCACAAAAAAACCGCAACTAAGCGGTTTTTAAAAAGAAATGGTGGAGAAGGAGGGATTCGAACCCTCGATAGAGCTACAAACTCTATACTCCCTTAGCAGGGGAGCTCCTTCGGCCACTCGGACACCTCTCCAACGCATAACAGATTGTATTAACGGTAGTTTATTCATACCATTAATTAAATAGTGGTGGAGAGATAGGGATTTGAACCCTAGATAGGCTACAAACCTATGCCGGTTTTCAAGACCGGTGCATTCGACCACTCTGCCATCTCTCCGTGACGCAGAATAATACTTAGGTGATACCGTCGTGTAAATAGCAAATAAACTGTTTGCTTAAAAAGTAGGCGTAATTGCGGTTTTTTTTGTAAATAGAGGGAAATTAGAAGGATTTAAACTAAAAATTAAAGGGTGGCAGCAAACTAAGGGAGCTAAAGAAGCGCTTTCAATAGTGGTTAGTTGTTTACTGCCCCTGCTTAATAATCATAACAAGATTGATTATTTGTATTGCGCGGCGCTGTTTAATGCTAACTTTTTGCCCATACGGTTTAATTTAGCAAGCATTTTAGCTTTACGGTTAGTTGGTTTTACGCCAACGTGGGCTGCTGCATTTTGGTTTAGGGTGTTTATTGGGTTCATGTCTTTGCTCCAAGGTGTATGTGTTTAAATCGCGAGCATTTTGACTCTTTTTTGTTTAAAAATACAACAATATAAACTAAGGCTTGGCTATTAGTTATTTTTATCTGAATTTGCATTGTTTTGTTTTTAATTAAAACTACTAAGTGCCCATTTTGCATAGTTATTCAACTAGGGGGAACTAGCTTTTAATTTGTTTTATAAGTGTTTTTTGTGTTTTTTAATGTTTTTAGTAAATTTTTACGCACTTTTATGATTAATTATTCAGATAATTAATTTTAACTTAATTCTTATTTATGCTGGCGTACTGGCTAATAGGAGGTAAATTACTTGCAGTTGTTAATAATAGTTAAACCGAGCGTAAAAAGTGTGGTGTTAGATCACCTCGATTGGCTTAAAAAAACATGCCAGAAGAAAAATATTCTCTATATTACGGTTAAAACGACAGGCAATTTTGAGTACGACTTAGCAAACGTTAAATTGAATGCACAAAAAAGCCAAATAGCAGTGGCTATTGGTGGCGATGGCACGCTTAATTTGGCACTTAATGGCGTGATTAACAGTGCATGTAGTTTGGCAATATTACCTTGTGGTACGGGCAACGATTTTGCGCGTCGCTTTCATTGCACAGCTAAACAGTGGCAAAACGCTATTTTTAATGCCCCCACACACTTAATTGATGTAGGTAAAATTAATACTCGTTACTTTATTAATGTGGCTGGTGTTGGTTTTGATGCTCATGTAATTAAGCAGTTGGGTCATTTACAAAGCATGTCAGCTTGGCGCTATAAGTGGACGAGTTTTAAATCGCTCTTTACTTACAAAGCAAGCACACTAAATGGAGCATTTTTAAATAAGCAATGTAGCTATCAAAATTTAATAACTGTATTTGCGAACTCTCAGTATTTTGGTGGCGGCATTAAAATAGCACCTAGGGCTAAAATTGATGATGGACTGCTTGATTGCTACCAAATGCAAGCGGGTAGTCTTGTTGATCATTTATATAGCTTTATTAAATTAATTTTTAAGCGCCACCATACTTTAAAAAAGCTTACTTATAGCCAACTCAAACAGGCGCGTATTAATACTAGAGATTTATTAATTGAGGCCGATGGCGAGCTAGTAGGTGTTACGCCCGCGGTTATTGCTATCCAGGAGCAGGCTATTAATTTTCATATACCAATAAAAAAGCGCCTACAGTAGGGTAGGCGCTTTTGTGTTAGTGCGTTAAAAACGCCTCTAACTGGGGACGGAGCCATTTTTAGCAACGCTGCGGCTTGCTAAAAAGGCGTTAATTCTTTTTGTGGGGGTAAGTACAATTGCATTACCCAGTAGTACTAAACTAAAGCCGGTAAAGGTGTTTGCATGCCATTCAAAGCCTTCAAAAAAGCTGCTTAATGCAACGGCCACTAGCGGAAACAGCACTATGGCGTAGCTTGCTTTTTCGGGGCCAATGTTTTTTAACAAGGCAAAATAGCAGCCAAACGCAATCACAGTGCCAAAAACCGATAAATACAATAGCGACAACCAATAGCTGGTAGGGGCACTAAAACTAACCGTTATACCATTTATTAATACATAAACGGCTAAACCTACTGCGCTATATAACATGCCCCATGCGTTACCCTGCAGCACACCTATTTGACGATTAGAATTACGTACACTAATCATATTGCCCAATGAAGCCACAAAGGTACCCCCAAGGGCAAGTAGTAACCCGACCAACGCCCCATTACTCAAGTCGAATTGCTGTAAATGCGGCCAAAACAGACAAATAATACCCACCACGCCGATTAGCGCGCCGCAGTAAATACGTTTGGCAATGGGCTTTGCAAAAAATAAACGGGTGTTGACTATGTTCATTATTAGCAACATTGAAAATGCAATAGAGGCCATTGCCGATGAGAGGTAGTTTTGTGCCCAATACAAAAGCAAATAATTTAAGCCAAAGTTAGAAATGGCCAATAAAGCAAAAAAGCCATGATCGACTAACGAAAATCGCATATTAGGCTTTTTGTAGGCCACAAATAGCCACATACATGCAGCTGCTATGGCAAAGCGATAAAACAAAGAAAGCTCCACAGCAATATCGCCTAGCTGAAACGAAATCGCGAGCCACGTAGAGCCCCAAATTAACACTGTTGTGAGATATAGCGCTGCGCTTTTCATGGCAAACCTCTAAAAAAACCGATTGAGTGGTTATTTTAGAGTCTATCTGTATACTTACCATATACAGAAAAGTATAAATGTAACCTATACAGATTTGAGGCGAGATATGCAGCCAGCTGCCAATAAGCAAAAAGCCGAGTTTTTATACCAACAAGTTATTGAGCTAATTAAAGACATGCAAGCGCAAAAGGTATTACTACCAGGGGAAAAGCTTCCTTCGCTTCGTAAAATGGCCAGTAACTTAAATATTAGCATTCCGACGGTTAAGCAAGCGTATCAAGCGTTAGAAGATCAAGGGGTAGTAGAGGCACGTGAAAAATCGGGCTACTTTTTAACGGTGCTTAATACGGTTTACAGTTTGCCAAAGCGTGTAAAACTAAGCCGCGAGCCTGTCACTGTAAATAAACAAGCATTAATAGAGCAGGTATACAGCGCTATTCATCAACCTAATGTAATTGCCTTTGGTATTGCCAATCCCGTTGCTGCCGCGCCTACCGATAAAGCTTTAGCCCGTACCATGCGTCGGGTTATGACAATTGCTGGGGCGAGTGTTATTAATTATGGCCCTATTGATGGTTTTGCTGCGCTTAAAAAGCAATTAGTGCATAGATACTTAGGCTTTGGTATTGGTGTAAATATAGATGAACTGGTGATCACCAATGGCGCGCAAGAGGCGCTGGCTATCGCACTTAAGTGTGTTACTAAGCCCGGCGATGTGGTTGCAATTGAAACCCCCTGTTATCACGGCATTATTGAACTAATAGAGAGCTTAGGATTAAAGGCGCTTGAAATTCCGCTATGCCCCGACAATGGTATTTGGCTTAACGACTTAGCTCAAGCGCTTGAACAACATGATATAAAAGCATGCTTGTTTTCGACCGCCATAAATAACCCGGTTGGCAGCTTTATGAGCGATGAAAGCCGCATGCAAATGGTGGACTTAATAGAGTCACATAATGTTGTGCTTATAGAAGATGATGTGTACGGTGATCTGCACTTTACTGCCAAGCGTGGCACGCCCGCTTTAGCGTATTCAAAAAAGGGGCTTGTGATCAGCTGCGCCTCGTTTTCAAAAACGGCTGCACCAAGTTATCGAGTTGGTTGGTTAATAGCAGGCAAGTTTGCTGGACAAGCGCGCCGGCATAAGCGTGCATTAAGTTGCTCTGCCTCACTTATAAATCAGTGGACGCTTTCTGAATTTATAGCCAGTGGTGAGTATGACCGTAATTTAAAAGTACTTAGGCAGCGCTTACGTAATAACAAAGAGCGCATGCGGTGGTGCTTATTAAACGCGATGCCTAACAATACACGTATTAGTGACCCTAAAGGTGGGTGTGTTATTTGGCTTGATTTAGGCCAAGGGGTAGACAGTCAAAAGTTATTTTTACTGGCGTTAGAAGCTGGTATTAGCATAACCCCCGGACTTATTTTTTCAGCAAGTAATAAGTATAAAAGCTGTATTAGGCTAAGTTACGGAGTGCAGTGGAGCGAAAAAATAGAGCAGGCTATTACCACGTTAGGTGCGTTGGCTCACACGCTAAAAGAATAAAAAAGCAGCACCTAATATACAAGTGCTGCTAAAGGGATGTTAAATACGGTGCGGTGTATTAATTTTGTTTAATGGTAAATAACTCGTAGCCTTTTAGCTGTGGTAACTGCGCTACTAATTGCTCTTCTTGCTGTGCTATGTTGGCAAAGCTGTCGCATAAAGAGTTGGCACGCTTTTCAAGCGCACTGGCATGTAGCTCTACTTTTTCTTCTATTTGCGCGCCCATATTTTCCATGCGTTGCTCAAATGCATCCATATCTCCACCCGAACCAAGCAGCTCAGAGCCTAAAGCAACTAAAATACTGCCCATTGATTGCATAACGGCAGACTCAACCACGGTTTCTATTTGCTCCTCAAATTGGTGTTCAAAGTTTTCACCAAATTGATTAAAGCTTTGTTGGCCCATTACAAACGTACCTTGTTGATAAAAGGTGTTTTCTACTTCAAGTCTTATATCGTCCATCAGGCCAGATAAGTCATCAAGGCCATCAATATTAAATGCGTTGGCTACTTCCTCTAATGCTACACCGGCTATTTTTACTCCGTCTAGGGCAATATTAGCGACCTCAGGTAGCTGCGTACGTAAGTTGTCAGAATACTGGGTAAGCGCTTGGCGTTGCTCGCTGTTAATAGATACTTGTTCGCCATTTATAGTTAAGTTGCCATTGCTGTTAAAGCGCATGAATTGATTAGATGCGGTAAAAATTTCTAATTCGCTAGGTTTAATGCGTACATCGTTTTTAAACTCTACATTACACTGCTCATTGCTAAACGAAATGCCCGCATTGTTATCGTTATGTGCCATTGCAGCGGGTGTACAAATTAAAGCGCTTACTAATAGTAAATTTTTCATGTTTATTCTCTAATAATTGTTGATGACAGCTAAGTATTAACAAGTTTGGTGCCATTATTTATTTTTATTTTAAAACAGTAGGTTATGAAATTTGTGTGTTTTTAATGATTTTTAATTTTGATAAATAAACTACTTTTTAGTCAAAAACACTAAAAATAAATAAATGATAAATTTTATTTGTCGAAACGATAAAAAACTCTCACTTTCCACTTTCTTAATTTAGCGCTATTTATTCACAATATTGACATGAAGGCTATTTACGATAGTCACGTGGCTTTATTTTGGTGCTAATTTGTTCGTATTTTAGCGCTAAACATTTTTTTAATTTACCAAGTGCAGGAATAAACCTGAGTTGGTCTCAAACACTTTATGGAGTGGGTTGTGGGTAAGACATTTAGTTACGATGCGCTAGATGATGATTTTGTTGAAGACGAGTACGAAATGGTCGGGCGTAATCAGCATGACAAAAAAAAGCAAAAGGTGAAAAAGAAGTTGGAAGATTACCTTGAGCAAAAACGTTTGCGTAAAAATCTAGGTGAAGACGACTTAAACGATTACATAGACTAAATTGTGCTAGTTAAAATAATGCGCCTTTTTATTAGGGTTTGAATGTGCGTTTACGCATGTTTAAAGGCTAAATATTGGCAATAAAGAGGCTTTATGCCTCTTTATTACTTATTGTGTACTTAATTTAGCGAGTGCTTGTTGAATAGTGGTTTCTAGCTTTTCTGGTTTTGTAAAAGGCGCATAGCGCTTGATAGGTGTGCCATCGGGCGCTATCAAAAACTTAGTGAAGTTCCACTTTATTTTGCGTGTTAAAAAGCCGGGTAAGGCCGATTTTAAATACCTAAATACAGGGTGGGCGTGACGACCGTTTACATCCACTTTAGCGGCCATTAAAAAGCTTACCCCGTAATTGATTAAGCAACCTTGTTGTATTTGCGTTGCGTCGCCTGGCTCTTGCTGACCAAATTGATTACATGGAAAACCAATAATAACCAATCCGCTTTTCGCGTACTTACTATGAAGAGTTTGTAGCGACTCGTACTGCTTAGTAAAACCACACTCACTTGCGGTATTAACAATAAGCACAACCTTGCCTTCAAAGTCGCTAAAATTAATTGTTTTACCGTCTAACGCAGTAGCCGTTAATTGATGAAATTCATGCATGATGGATGCTTTTTTATTGTTGTTAGCTACATTCTACCCGCTGTAGCGCGTTACTAAAAGTATAAAATTTAGGCGTGTTAATACCGCGCTTAACTATGCGCTAATGGGTTGGCTGTTATTTAGGGCGTGTTGAACTTTGCGGATTGAAATTTGTTCAACCTAGGGGCGATCAAATCGCGGCGCGAGGTTTGTAACCTAGTGGGCTAAGTAAAAACCGAGCAACAAAGAGTTTATCGCCCCTAGGCAGAACCCAAAGGGCAGCGCATGTTTGGCATTTATGCTACGTTATCGCCTATTTATGGGGAATAACCACACTTCACAGGCTCTGCCTTGCCTAAAAACCAAACATACTGCTGCAAATTCAAACGCCAAAGGTCAACACGCCCTAGTTTAAAATTAAAAATAACCCCATACTGGCAAGCGTTGTGTAATAAATATTATGTGTTTTATAGGCAACAATAATGGCAACGATGGCTGCGCTTAAATAAGGGTTGTGCCAGTTTAGGTTGAGCCCGTCTTCATTTATAAAAATAATGGGTACCCAAATAGCGGTTAGTACAGCGGGTGCGCTAAAGCTTAAAAACTGCTGCATTTTAGGGCCCACTTTAAAACCAAGGCGTTGATGTAAAAATAAGTAACGAGTAAAAAAGGTAATACACGCCATTAATAATATAGTGAGCATCATAATGGGCTGTCCTTTTTTTGTGTAAGCCTTGCAGTAAAGTAGCCTGCACTCATTGCAAGTAGAGCAGCACAAACCAACCACAACTCAAACCCCGTGCTTTTTAAAACTGTGGCGCTAATACCCGCAACAATCACAGTAACCAGCGAGGCTAAATTTTTTATGCCCGGTACCACAAGCGCAATAAATGTAGCTGCAATAGCAAAGTCGAGCCCTAAATTTGTTAAATCAGGAAGCACACTTCCTGCAACTATGCCTATGAGTGTCCAAAGGTTCCATGCAATATAAAAACTAAAACCCGCGCTTAAAGCGTATATTAGGCGCGCTTTTGTTTTATAGGCTTTGCGGTGATGCGAAAAGGCAAACAGCTCGTCGGTTAGTACAAAACTTATTGGTAAGCGCCACCGAAATGGCTGTGAAATAACTTTATGGCGTACGGCTAAACCGTATAAAAAATGCCGAGAGCTAACAATAAATGTGGTAAATAAAATAGTCAGTAAAGGGGTGTTACCGGCCATTAGTTCAATTGCAACTAATTGTGCAGAACCCGCGAATACAAGTAATGACATTGCTTGTGTTTCAAAGGCACTAAAGCCATTTTGAATCGCTAAAGAGCCACATAATATTCCCCAAGGAACGACCGCCAGGCAAAGCGGGAGCATATCAAAAAAACCTTTTAATACTGCGCGTTTAGTTATATTCATTAATACAAGTAAGTAATAAGTTTGTGCGTTTAGTGTGCCATAAATAGTGCTTTATGTAATATCATTAATGCAGCGGTAGTAAAACTTTGGAATAATGGCTTTAGTATCAAAATAATGTGCCAGAGCTTGGCAACAAGTTGAGGATTTATATGCAAAGTATAAAAGTATGGGATGGCTTTATAAGAAGCTTTCATTGGTTATTAGTGATTAATATTGCTGTGCTTTACTTTAGCATTGACGAGGGCATGATTGAGCTTCATTTTGTGGCTGGCTTTTTCGCAATAGCATTAATAGTGACCCGTTTAGTTTGGGGGCTGGTGGGCAGTAAAACGGCAAAGTTAAGCGCGTTACTGCACTCGCCAATAGCAGTATTTAAAGAGTTTAAAAACCCCAGTAAAGGTATGGGTCATTCGGCGCCAGGTAGCTACATGGTTTTGTTGTTTTTTGTACTTATTATAGTGCAGTTAGTGACCGGGCTAATGAGCAGTGATGGCATTTTGACTGATGGGCCTTTGGTTGAGTATGTGTCGAGCTCAACGGTTGATTTTGCAAATTGGCTGCACCGCCTTAATTTCGATATTTTATTTTATGCCATTTGCCTGCATGTTACTGCCATTGTTGTGTATAAAATAAAAGGAAAACCACTTGTCAAAGCAATGATCACCGGTAAACAGGCTAACAGCGAGCAAGCCACTCAAACTAATATAGATAACACGAAAGCTCCTTGGTTGGCGTGGGCTATTTTTGTTGGATTATTAGTGCTACTGGCTGTTACGTGGGGCAAAGAACCACTTAGTTATTTGCTAAGTTAATAGCTAACAAAAAAACAAAACGGCGCATAAAGCGCCGTTTTAGTGTGCATTGTTTTAATTGTAATTAGTCTTTAAATTGCTTGTGGCAATCTTTACAGCCTTTGGCCCATGCGCCAAATGCTTTACCAATTACCGCCTTATCGCCAGATTGGGCTGCTAAAGCTAGCTTATCTGCATTGGCAGCAAAGGCATTGGCTTTTTTAACAAAGGTTGCATTATCAGACCATACATCAGCTAATGCTGCCGTATCACCTTTATCAGTGCCTTCGTAAAACGCTTCCCATGGCATTTTAGAAAGGGCTGCTGCGTTATTAGCGCGCATTTTAAATTGCTCTGCATCAAAAGGAATTTTACCTTTTAGCATTGCGCCCATATCGCTAATTTGCACTGAAATCATAGAAAACGCAGCTTGACGGTATTCAATAGCATCACTTGGCTCTTTAAATGCAGTATTTGCAGATACGCTAAGTGTACATGTTGCTAAAGCAACCCCTGCTAAAAATTGTTTTAATTTCATGTTTTGCCCCTGTAAGAAATTATATCTACTAATTAGACATCTTGAATCGATTGCTTATTTTATTCAAGTGAAACTTTAATATCCCATAGCTTGTTTTCTGAATATATCATTACAGCTTGTCAGTTTATTGTTAACAACTGTAAACAGCGCGTTGTTATTAAGTGCCCTGTTGTGTACCTTGAGTCATCATAAAAATAATTAACGAAGGAAGTTTATGAAGCATAATATTTTTAAAATGTCGGCACTTTCTGCCGCAGTAGTTATGACCCTTGCAGGGTGTGGCGGCAGCGACAATGACAATAATAGCCAAGTTGCTGTAGTAACTGATGTTGCACCAAAAGCAAGCGATGTAGCCGTTGCCGGTTTAAAGCAATGGGTACCTGTAACTGCTGAGTTTAATGCAAGTGATAACGATGGCGATACACTTAGTTATACATTTACTGAAAATGGTGAAGCGGTTGAAGCGCAAGATGGCGTATATACTTTTAGCCATGGCTTACTAACAGTTGAAGGCGATACCTTTACTTACGTTCCTGTTTCAGGCGAAGACGCGGTAATTGATTACACCGCTAATGCAAATGGTAAGTCGGCGTCTGCGCAATTAACAATTAGTGATATTGCAACTGACCCGTTAGCTAATCAGCAATGGCACCTACGTAACACAGGTCAAAAGTCGTATGCTTTAAGCGATGATATGAAACAAGGCCTAATTGATTTATATGTCAACCAATTAGGTTACAGCGAAGAAGAAGCGCAAACTATTTTTG
Source organism: Pseudoalteromonas sp. Angola-30 (assembly GCF_028599215.1). NCBI lineage: Bacteria > Pseudomonadati > Pseudomonadota > Gammaproteobacteria > Alteromonadales > Pseudoalteromonadaceae > Pseudoalteromonas > Pseudoalteromonas sp. Angola-30. The sequence goes on along the minus strand of NZ_JAQREI010000017.1, from coordinate 71,447 downwards.
ACGAGGATTTTGCTGAATCAGAAGCAGAAGAATTGGTTGCTGGCGAAGATATGAACGTAGCAGCTGCGTACGCTCAAGGTGTTACAGGTGCTGGCGTAACGGCGGTTGTTGTTGACTCTGGTATGGAAATTCGTCACGAAGACTTAGTTGATAACGTTTTACCAAACCGTTCTTTAAATTTAGATGTTGATGTGTTGGATCGCACCGACCCTACAAGTCTGTCAAACAGTGGCGACCACGGTACCAGTGTTGCAGGCTTAATTGCAGCGAAAGGTTGGAATGGTAAGGGTGGGCGCGGTGTTGCACCAGATGCTGGTCTAATTGGCATGAACTACCTAGGTGGCGATAAAATTGAGCAAACTGATTTACTCGCGCATGGTTTCCCAGGTAGCGGTATTAGCACGTCAGAAAATATTTCTGCGTTTAACCGCAGCTACGGTATTACCTTCCCAACGTTTATTGGCTACTCAGAGCTAGATGAAGCTATCGAGTCTTACCCTAACCTTAACCTTCGTGATGGTAAAGGTGCCCTAAACATGAAATCGAGCGGTAACTCGTTTGTCGATGGTAGCGGTGAAGGGTCATTATGTGCTGATAACGGCGCAAATGAGCTAGGCCTTACTTGTTATAACGGCGCGTTTGAGCCAAGCCAAGGTCATCCATATTACTTAAGCGTTGCAGCTGTAAATGCTGATGGTACGCATACAAGCTACTCAAGCGGTGGTGCTAACTTAATGGTTTCAGCCCCTGCGGGTGAATATGGGCGCTGGGCGCCTGCCATGGTAACAACTGATCAAATGACCTGTATTAATGGGTACTCAGGCTTTAATGGTAGCTCGATTACGGCATGGGCTGCAGCATATGGCGAAGACTTTGCTGCATCGCAATACCCATTCAACTACCCAGGACATGAAGATAACGCTAGCTGTAACTATACCTCAACGTTTAATGGTACTTCTTCGGCAGCACCTAATGCGTCAGGTGTAGTATCACTGATTTTATCAGCTAATTCAGAGCTAACATGGCGTGATGTTCGTCATATCTTAGCTACTACAAGCACAGTCAACGATGCAGAAGATGAAGTTGTAACGCTTAGCGTTGGTGAAGGTGAATTTGTAGCGCATGACGGCTGGGTTGAAAATGCAGCAGGTTATAACTTTAATAACTTATACGGTTTTGGACGTGTAGATGCTGGTGCTGCAGTTGCGATGGCAAAAGAGTACGACGTAGCATTAGGTGAGCAAGTTATTACAGATTGGAGTGGTGTTGGCTCTGTTGTTGAAGAAGATGCCCTTACGCTAGAAATCCCAGATAACAGTGCCGCGGGTGTTACACAGCAAATCACTGTTGAAGAAGAGCTAAACATTGAAGCAATGCAGTTTAAGTTTGATGTGAGCAATACTGAAATGGGCTTTGGTTTAGCGGATGGTACGCAAACATCTGCTGGTACCGATTTAGCAATTGAAGTGACGTCTCCATCAGGCACACGCAGTGTATTACTAGCGTCTAAGCAAGCTCTATTTTACCCAGCTTATAGCTTTACTAACGGTTGGAACACAGGCTATGTTTTAAAAGATGCGGTACTACTGTCTAATGCTTTCTATGGCGAGACAACAAAAGGTACTTGGACTATTCGTGTTCTTGATGCTGCAGCAGATAGCTTTGCATTCAGCGATGGCGGGGATAACGGACTTGGTGCCGTAGGTATTTCAAATAACCGTGCCGCAAGCGTTTTAGAAGGCGTTTCGTTGAGAGCATTTGGTCACGCAGGTCAAGAGTAAGGAATATAGATATGAAAATGAATAAATTAGTTATTTTAGGTGCTGCTGCGTGTATTTCTCTAAGTGCAACAGCGAGTTCAGTAGCAGATAAAGAGCTGCAACTTCCAAAAAAGCCGGTAAATAGTGTGAAATACAGCAAAACCGACTTTGGCTCTTACGTTGTAGAAAAAAACTTACGTTTAGTACCAACAAGTGTTGCTGCTGATGAGTATGTTGTTTCTACTAAAGGTGAGATGGCGGTTGTTGAGTCTTCTGAGGCTTCATCGTTAGTAACAAAAGGTACACTGGTACGTAATGTCCTAACAAACAACTTAACGTCGCTTTCTGGCAATATTACTGTTTTGCTTAAAGATGGCATGAACGCAACAGAGGTAGCTCAGCTGTCTGGCTTAAAGGTAGTGTCTGTTTTCCCAGGTACTAAAATAGCGGTTTTAGCTGTTAATGAGGGTCAAGATATTTTAGCTGCTGCAGAGCAATTAAAGTCATCTGATTATACTAAAGAAGCGCGAATTGAAGTGTTAGAGACTATTTATACTGCACAATAAAATTAAAATGTTGTGATAAAAGCCCGAGAAAATCTCGGGCTTTTTTATTGCTAATCGTTAATATCAGCAAATATCATCCCTCGGCGCATACTACGTGTGGCCAAAAATACCTCGCCAAGTAACGACATAAAACCACATATTAATAAGGCCATTGCAGCCACAAAACAGCTGGCAATTGTTACCCCTAAATTAATAGACTGAATGTGTGATAAAAACAACAGCATAACCACAGCGCATACTAGCAAGGCGCTTAGCACGCTCATACTAAAAGCAATGTGAATACATCGAGAGCGCTTTAACAGGGCTCGCAGCTCTGTGGCTAGGGTTTTATTAAAGTCTTCATCGGTGCTTACCTTGAGTTTTCGCTCAAGTTGTCGCGCACGGTCAGTAATGCGGGCTAAGCGATTAGATAAAACCCCGAGCGTGGCAGCAATACCCGTAATTAAAAAGACAGGGGCGACGGCAGTCTGAATTACTTTAGCCATGGTTAAAATATTTATAACGTCGTTACTCATTCATTTTCCATAGAGAAGTTAGGTTTTGTTTACAGTGATTTACAAATCACAGAAATGGAAAAACTTATTTAAAATTAGTTTGTTGTGATGTTTTTGCGATGCTATTCCTGCAGTTTTGTAATCCACTTGTAATTGAGTTGTTGCTAGCCTGAGGGCTGTAGTTCTATATTAAAATCACAATTCTAATCACATTGAATTGAGTAAATACAATAATATAAAACTCACTCCAGGGGAAATAATGTCTAATATAACACTGAAAAGAACCGCTATTTCATCAGCTATAGGTTTAGCTATGATGTCATACGGTGCAGCCGCCGCACCTGATTTATCTAAAGGATATGTCCCAGAAACATCAAGTGTAAAAACATACTCTCAAGATAAAACCATTTCTACTAAAGCACGCTATATTATCCAGCTTGAAGACGAGCCGCTAGCAACCTACAAAGGCGGCATTGCAGGGCTTGAAGCAACCTCTGCAGCAGTAACTGGGGATAGTAAAGTTAATCTATCTTCAGCACCTGCGTTAAAGTACAGCAGCTACTTAAAAGCAAAACAAAAAAGTGTAGCGCAAGTAGCCGCATCTGTTAGCGGTGGCTCAGTTTCACATTCATTTAGTACGTTATTCAACGGTATCGTGGTAGAAGGTGAGCAAGGACAACGTGAAAAACTCGCTAAACTTGCGGGTGTAAAAAAAGTATTTTTAGATACTGAGTACCACACATTAATGGATGCTTCTATTGATGTGATTAGAGGCGTTGAGGCATGGCAGGCGCTTGGTGGTCAATCTGAAGCTGGTAAAGGCGTTAAAGTTGCTATTATTGACTCGGGTATTCGCCCAGAAAACCCTATGTTTTCAGATGTGGGTTTTGCAGCTGCAGAGTTTAGTGAAGAAGAAGCGGCTTACATCGCAGAAAACCCCGATTACTGTCGTATAGAGGGTGGTGAAGCCGATTTTTGTAATAATAAATTAATTGTGGCGCGTGCATTTGGCCCAACGCCAAGTGATGTTCACCCTGACGAATATATTGGTTCTCCACTCGGTTACGACGGTCACGGAACGCATGTTGCTGGTACTGCTGTAGGTAACCCAATTGAAATTACTTACCAAGACAATAACGTGTCAATTTCAGGTGTTGCACCAGCGGCACAGTTAATGGCTTATAAAGCGCTTTGGCACACAGCCGATGGACGAGGCAGCGGTACTACCGTTGCACTAATGGGGGCATTAGAAGCGGCCATTAAAGATGGCGCAGACGTAATTAATAACTCGTGGGGCGGTGGTGCAGGTGGTAATCCATCAAGCAGTGCATACAGTGATTTATTCACAGCTGCAGAAGAAGCGGGTGTAGTGGTTGTAACTGCAGCGGGTAACGATGGTAACGGCGCACAAACAATTGGTTGCCCTAGCTGTATTGAGTCTGGTTTAACAGTTGCCAATACGCAAACAGGGCGTTTCTTCTCTCAACAAATTGAAGTGGCAGGTGAAACCTATTTAAGCATTGAAGGAAGCAATGGTTTATTAACAGACCCTATTTCACTTCCTATTATTTCGGCGCAAGTGATTGCTCCTGATAATTTTGAAGGGTGTGAAGAGTTTGCTGAAGATATCTCATTTGCAGACTCTGTAGCATTAATCTCTCGTGGTAGCTGTGCGTTTTCAGCCAAAGCTGAAAATGCGGCGAAAGCAGGTGCAACAGCGGTAATTATCCACAACAATGTTGCTGGCGGTGCAATGGGCATGTCTATGGATGACGCCACAATTCCAGCCTCAGCGATTAGCCAAGAAGATGGTTTAAGCTTGGTTGAGCTGTTAACTGCAGCTGAAGAGCCGGTTATTGCTTCACTCGACCCTAGTGTTAAAAGAACAATTCAAGAGAAATTTACTGATGCAGTAAACTCTTCAAGTTCGCGTGGTCCTAATGGTGAGCCTAGCTTCTTAAAACCTGATATTGCAGCGCCAGGTACAGATATTTTATCTGCGTACTCGCCAGATGAAGGTAATGGTATTACCTTTAATGCGATTACAGGTACAAGTATGGCAAGCCCTCATGTTGCTGGTGCAGCAGCATTGATGAAGCAAGCTCACCCAGAGTGGAATGCGGTACAAATCAAAACGGCGCTTATGAGCTCATCTAAAATGGATGGCCTACATAAAGAAGACTTAGTAACCAAAGCTGATGCATTTGATGTAGGTGCCGGTCGATTAGATATGCCTAATGCGTTAGAGGCAGCACTTACATTTGATCATGGCTCTTACGCTGACCCTAGTTGTTTAAGTGTTTGTAGTTTCTCAAATACCGTGCAAAATATGACTGATGTTGCTGGTGAGTGGACTGCAAAAGTAGTAACTGATATGCAAGGCGCTGAAATTACAGTTTCGCCTAGCACCGTTATGCTTGGCGCGCATGGTTCTACTTCAACGGATGCAGAAGGTACAGAAACAAGCACTGACATGGCTGAATTTAACTTAGATATTGATTCAACATTTAACGATGTAAAAGGTTGGAACTTTGGCCACGTAGTGTGGACTCATACTGAGACAGGTCAAATCGCTCACTTACCATTTGCTATTTACGATAACGAAGCAACAAATAGCAGTGTGTTTAGTGCAACAGTCGATGCCGATTCTTTAAATTCTTCTACTCCTGCAAAAGTGGGCGTGCAATTTAATAATACTCTGTTCACTGACGAGCTATCAGTAAATGTTAAACTTGATGAAAATGCAGAACTTCTTAAAGGTGCAGCCCCTGTTGTTGAAGTGACTAATGGTGCAGGTGAAGTAACATTAAGTGAAGACAATAAAGAACTAACTTGGACGGGCACATTAGGGCCAAAAGAATTTGCTATTAACAGCAGTGATTTCTTAGGTACCTTCTCATTGGCTGATGAAGGCATTGAACCACAAGCGTGTCCTGACGGGTGTGATGAGATAACCATTACGGTTGAAGCTGACTTTATTTTTGATGGGAAAGAGTACTCAGCATTTACTATCTCAGATAACGGCTTTATTGCTGTTGGTGCAGATGTAAATACAACTAACTCTTGGAGCCCTCAAGCAATGCCTAATGCACGTACACCTAATGGTGTTATTGCGCCGCTTTGGGCTGACTTTGATTTAGCTGGTGGCACGAGCGGTGGCGGTGATCTTTATGTGGCTAAATTTGATAGCGGCTATGTAGTTGTAGAATGGCATGACGTTGAGCTTTGGGGTAGTTCTTTAGGTGATAAGTACACGTTCCAAGTGATCTTAAAAGAAGGGACTGATGAAGTTCGTATGAACTACATTGATGTGCCTGCTTTACCTGCACCTTACTCAGCGGGTGTAGAGTCTGCTGATGGCAACGTAGGTGCAATGCTGGACACAGTTCCAACGGGTAATGCTATAGGTAGTGGCTACTTAGTCGATCAAATCAAAGGCGGTGTTGTTGATATTCAATATCAAGCTTTTGCAAAAGATCGTAGCCATTACACAGCTGCAGATGCAGTAGAAGTTGATGAAGAGCAAACAGTGACTATTGATGTATTAGCTAATGATATGGCTGAGTCGCGTTTTGTATTTGACGCAGTAGCCTCTTCAGAAACAGAAAACGCAGAATTCTCTGCCCATAAAGGTGTAAGAATTAAAGGCAGCTTAGTGGCATCAACTGTTGAGGTGGTTTCTGCACCTGCAAATGGCTCTACAACCGTGAATGAAGATGGCACGATTGATTATACGCCAAATGCACAGTTCTCTGGTGAAGATAGCTTTACATACACAGTGCGTGAAGCATCAGGCACTAGCGCCGAAGAAACTATGGTATCAATCGTTGTTAACGATACCATTGCAGACCCTCAGCCAGTGACGCCAACACCAGAGCCTGAAAGCAATGGTTCATCGGGCTCACTAGCTTGGTTAACATTACTTGCTGCGCCGTTTGCATTTATGCGTCGTCGTAAACAAAAGTAATTTTATAACTAGCACGTTATTTTAAAGGGAGCCTCGGCTCCCTTTTTACATAGCTTCACAAACTAAATTACACCACGCTTTATTATTAGGTATATTTAATAGCACCAATAATAAAAACCATAGAGATTTCATAATGATTCGTTCTTCATTCACGCTAGCCGCGTTATCACTCGCTGTGCTAGCCGGGTGTGATAATGCGCCAAAAAGTACACCTTCAGATACAGCAACTACTATGCAAACACAACAAACAGAAAAACCAGTGAGCGCCGTGGCGCCAATTGCTAAAAAAGTACCTCATGAAATGACGATTCATGGCGATACGCGTATTGATGATTACTACTGGTTGCGTGATGACGAGCGTAAAGCGCCAGACGTTATAAGTTACTTAAATGCTGAAAACGCTTATACCGAGGCAATGCTTGCGCATACTCAAACATTGCAAGATAAGTTATTTGAAGAGTTAAAAGGGCGTATTAAAAAAGACGATGACTCGGTGCCTGTTAAAAAAGGCGACTATTTTTATTCATCGCAAACGCGTGGCGAAAACGAATACCCTACCTATGTTCGCAGTAGCGATTTTAAAGGCACTGATCAGCAAGTTATTTTAGATGTAAATGCGTTGGCCAAAGATCACGACTACTTTGCTGTAAGTGGCTTATCTGTAAGTACTAACGGAAATTTAATGGCGTACGGGGAAGACACCGTTAGCCGTAGAATTTACACCATAAAGGTAAAAGATTTAACCACAGGCCAATTACTCGAAGACACGCTTGAGGGAACAAACGGCGGCGTTACTTGGGCAAACGATAATAAAACCTTTTACTACATTAAAAAAGATGCACAAACCTTACTTGGCTATCAAGTTTTTCGCCATACTTTAGGTACACCGCAAAGCGATGATGAACTTATTTACGAAGAAGCTGATACAAGTTATTACACGGGTATTAGTAAGAGCAAAGATGGCTCAGAAATATATATTTGGCACAGCAGCACCAATGCCTCTGGTATGTCGGTACTCAGCGCAGATGATAATAAAGCAAAACCTAAGCGCTTAATTGAGCGTGAGGACGATCTAGAATACAGTATTTCAAAGCTTGGCAATACGTATTACATCGTCACTAACTTAAATGCGGTTAACTTTCAGCTTATGAAGGTGGATGTAGATAAAGCGCATGATAAAGCAAATTGGCAAACGGTAATTGCGCCGCGCGATGATATTAAGATAGAAGGCGTTGATTTATTTAAAGACTACCTTGTATATCAAGAGCGAGAGTTGGGTCAGTCGCGCCTTATTGTTCGCCATTTATCGACAGGAGATGAGCACACGCTAAGCTTTAACGACAGTGCCTATACCATTGCAAGCTATGGCAACAACGATATAAACAGCGACAAATTACGCGTTTATTATACCAGTATGACGACACCGGTTTCGTCGTACGATATAGACCTTAAATCGGGTGATAAAACCCTACTTAAACAGCAAGCCGTGTTAGGTGATTTTAACGCAGATAACTATGCCTCGGAGCGTATTTTTGTAGGTGCGCGCGATGGTATAAAAGTCCCCGTAAGCTTAGTGTACCGTAAAGATGCATTTAAAAAGGATGGCACAAACCCGTTACTGCAATATGGTTATGGCTCGTACGGCGCCACTATGGACCCTACTTTTTCAAGCTCACGTTTAAGCTTATTAGACCGTGGCTTTGTGTTTGCTATAGCGCATGTGCGTGGTTCGCAAATGTTAGGACGCCCATGGTATGAAGACGGAAAGTTATTAACTAAAAAGAACACTTTTAACGACTTTGTTGATGTAACCAAATCATTAGCGGCACAAGGTTATGGCGCAAAAGACGAAATATTTGCCTACGGTGGTAGTGCTGGTGGTTTATTAATGGGCGCGGTGGTAAACCAAGCACCAGAGCTATATAAAGGGGTGGTCGCAGCAGTGCCTTTTGTTGATGTAGTTACCACCATGCTTGATGCAAGCATACCTCTTACCACCAATGAGTATGGTGAGTGGGGTAACCCAAATGAAAAAGAATATTACGATTACATGCTGTCGTACTCGCCGTATGATCAAGTCTCAAAGCAAGCGTATCCTAATATGTTAGTGACTACCGGTTTACATGACTCACAAGTTCAATATTTTGAGCCAGCTAAGTGGGTTGCAAAGCTGCGTGACTATAAAACAGATGATAATAAACTGCTGTTTAAAATAGATATGGAAGCCGGCCATGGCGGGGCGTCTGGTCGCTTTAAACGCCTAGAAGATACTGCGCTAAACTATGCATTTATGCTTGATTTAGCCGGTATTAAAAACTAACAAAATCAAAATTAAGTAATGTTCTAAAGGTATAGCCGTTGGCTATACCTTTATTTTTTGCGGCAAGTTAAAGCTAAACATAGTGCCTTTGCCCAGCTCACTTTGTACATTTATTTCACTGTCCATAAGTTTTAGTAACCCCTTACAAATAGCCAGCCCTAAGCCACCTTGTTGGCGCCCTTCATTATTTGAATTTGAAGCCTGATAATGCGGATTAAAAATCGCGTTTAGCTCATCATGCTTAATACCCACGCCGGTATCAGAAACCTGCACAAATAATTGCTTTTCATCAATACGCTTAACGTTTACAGCTATGCTGCCGCCTTTAGGTGTGTGCCTTATTGCGTTATCAATTAAATTACTTAAAACACGCTCAAGTTTTGCAATATCGGCTACTACAGGAAAATCGCAAATTGCGGGCTCTACCGTTAAGTTAAGGCCTTTTTTCTCGGCGGTTAGAGAAAACTTAGCAATACAATCGTAAATAAGCTCACCTAAATTAAAGGTTTCTTTGTGAATGCTTATTTCGCCGTTTTCTAAATGGGCTAATTCAAAAATTTGTTCAATAAGCTGTTTAAGCTGCGCGCAGTTATTAAGGGATACATGTAAGTATTCTTGTTGTTCTTGAGCGCTTAATTGCGACCTCGATTGGTTAAGCACCTCTAAAAACCCCTGCAAAGAGGCAAGAGGCGTACGTAAGTCGTGCGATAAATGGGTAAGTAGCTCTTTACGCTGTTTATCGCTTTGCTCAAGTGCTTTAAATTGCTCGTCAATCCGGGTAACCATGGCTTGAATGTTACGGCCTAAACTGTGCACTTCGTTACTTTTTTGGGTTGAATAGTTACTGAGCTTGGTATCGGTAAGGCTGTAATTAGCTGCTTCAATATTGCTTACATCACGGGCTAATCGCTGAATAGGATTGGTAAAAAAGCGCAGTAAAATAAGCATCGCAATCAGTAAAAATGCAAGTGCAGCTCCAAGCCATAATGCGGCAAGCCATAGTTTGTCATTATTTTTAATTGTGTTTAAGGAGGTATCGTAAGCTTCACCGCCAATAATTACATACAAGTACCCTTGCAGCTTATCGTTATTAAAAACAGGCGCTACAGAGAATATTTTTTGCTGCGCTTTATTTCTTGGATCATCACCATAAATTGGCGCTGCAGCTGGGGTGTTAATCAGCTTTTTTAAGGGGGCTAAATTAATATGAGTGCGTTTAACTTTACCAGGCTTTGCTGAGTAAGTGAGGATTTTTCCGTTTTCATCCACAAAATAAAACTCAAATGCGGGGCCTAATAACATTAAGGTATGAAATAGGTTTTCTAGGGCTGCGTAGTCGTATACACCCTCTTTTATTAATGGGTTATCTTGTACTAAATGCTCAGCAAGGGCTAAGTGCAGGTTTTGCTCGCCATGATGTTTTGAGGTGAGCTCTAGTTGTTTACTCCAGCTGTATACGAGTGCACAAATAAAGCAAAATATAACCACCAACGACACCGCTAATTTTTGATACAAAGATAGGTTCATAATAAGGCTCTTAAGTAAGTTGGCTTGGATTTAGTTTGTAGCCAACGCCCCAAACGGTTTCGATAATAGGCGCTTGATGATGTAGCTCAAGTTTGGCGCGTAACCTATTTATATGTGAGTTAACGGTATGCTCGTACCCGCTGTGCTGATACCCCCATACTTTGTCGAGCAATTGCTGGCGGCTAAAAACATGGTTTGGGTGGCGAGCAAAATATACCAGTAAATCAAATTCAGTGGCGGTGAGGTTAAGTGCTTGTTCGTCTAAATAAACTTGATGTGAGCTAAATTCAATATTGAGTGAGCCGATATTTAGCCTTTGTTCGTTGCACGGGCTGTCGTTTTCGTTATTTTGAATCGCTAGAAGCTGTGAGCGGTGGCGTAGTTGTGTTTTAACGCGGGCTTGTAATTCGCGAGCAAAAAAGGGTTTACAAATATAGTCATCTGCACCCATTTCAAGGCCAATTACACGGTCCATATCGCTACTGAGCGCGGTAAGTAAAATAACGGAAATGGTAGGGTAGTGCTCTTTAATTTTACGGCATAAACTCAAGCCATCCATTTGTGGCAGGTTTATATCCAGTAATATAAGCCCGTAAGGTTGTTTTGCTATTTTTTTTAGTGCGAGCTCAGCGCTTACAACATGGTCAACATGCAAATTTAACGCAGCAAGTTGAGTTGTTATTAATTGCCCTATTTCTCTGTCGTCTTCTACTACCAGTATTTTTTCGTGCCGCATGGTTAACCTCGTAAAAAAGGGACATCCGTGTCGCCTCACATCCCCATTACAAGCTGTTTTACTGTGTACGAGTGATCACGATTTTTGATACTGGGTTATCAAACTTATGTTCAGCACCTAGTGCAGAGGTTGATAAGCCATCTTGATTAGACACAACACCTGGGTGCATTGTGATTATATCGGCAATATCGTCGCGTATTTCGTTAAACCCTTCGCCGCCAGCAGCGGGACCAGGCACAGTGTCAGCTGTTTCTGTATTTGCTTCCGTACCTGCATCGTAAACGGGCGTCGTTCGTGATATTGAACTGCCTACTTCCAATGTTGATACATCTACAGAACTAAGACCGGTAAAAGCGTCATTTGTATTCCCAAGCATGGCAGCAAAAGATAAATTAAGAACATCTTGTGCATCAACTAAAAGGGTTACAGAGGTTGTTTCGCCAGGGCCAATGCCGCCTTCAGCCGAGGCTGAAGCAAGTGCATTTTCATCGCTAAGGTACTCTTCATTAGCGCCGCTTTCAGCAATCATTTCTAAACCAACAGAAGCCGTCTCACCAAATTTCCATGGTGGGGTTTCATCAAATGCAATGACCGAGAGTGGTGATAGTGGTTGTCCAGCCGTTAAGTTACTAAAAGTGATAGTAAACTCATAAACAACAGGTTCGGGCTCTACAACAACCACAGGTTCTTGCTCTTCAATAGAGTCGTTATTATCGTTATCGCCACATGCGGCTAGTGAGCTGGCTAACAGTAAAATAAGCGCACTTTTTTTAAAATTAGAAAGAGATGACATAATTAACTCTCCTATTTAACCGTCACAGTTAATTTTGCAACGGGGTTTAACCATCTATGTACAGTGTTATTCAAATCACTGTTTCCACCTTCTAGGTCATCATCGCCAAGGGCACCCGGGTGAATGTGCACCATCGTATTTGTATCGCCAGTTGTAATACCTGTACCGTTAGTGCCTGCTTGGCCGCCCGGCGCAGCAGGGATACCTAATACACCAGGTGCACCCGAGCCTTCTACTACAAGTTCGTTATTTGCTTCTGTACCTGCATCATAACCATTGAGGTAAACAGTGTAGGTGCCTGCTTCTGTTGGAACTTTCCAGCTATCAAGGCCTACAAAGCCATCATTGGTTGGCAGTAACATAGCCGCTACAGATAGGTATTCGTTGCCATCGGTAGTTGTGAGCTCTGCTGTTGCAGATGCCGCGGGTGCTAAAAGGCCTGCCGCTGGGTTTTCTGCAATATCGCTACTCGATGCTGACGCTTGAGTAACAAGTGCTGATATATCGCCGCCTTCAGCCATTGCTTGCAGTGCAGCAGAGGCTTCGGTTGCGACTTCAAAAAGTTTATCTTCGCTATCGTGTGCTGTTATTAGTACCGGTGTAAAGTAAAGGCCTTTAGTAAGGTTAGTAATTTCTACTTCTAGCTCTGCTGCCAATGTTGATTGGCTAGCTACTGCTAAAAGGGTTGCAACTGTAAATGCTGAAGCTTTCATTATTATTTCCTGTAAGTGATGATTCAGGCTAAGTATTGAATAACCACCTCAAGAAACTCTCACAAAGTTATCACTTTTTTATCACAGCGGGTTAGGGCGTGTTATTTAACAATATAGCTGCCTCTATATAGACACCTGCTCAATAAAAAGGCAGTATGTATTAACTAATAAGGAGAGCGTAATGGAAGAAAATCAACAGCTTGAGCCGTTATCAAAAGACGAAAAAACATGGGCTATGCTTTGCCATTTAAGCGCTGTAGCCGGTTTTGTTATTCCGTTTGGCTCTATACTTGGGCCATTAGTGGTATGGCTTATTAAAAAAGATGAAATGCCAATTGTCGATTTACACGGTAAAAAATCGCTTAATTTTCAAATTACTATGGCTATAGCTTACTTTGTATGTTTTTTACTGGTATTTGCCGTAATCGGCCTCGTTTTGCTGCCTTTAGTGGCTATTTTTTCTTTTATCATGGTGGTGTTAGCCAGTATTAAAGCCAACGAAGGGAAAGAGTTTAATTACCCACTGAGTCTAAATTTGATAAAATAAATGACGACCCTTTAATAAACCCAGCTGTATGCTGGGTTTTTATTTTAAGTACTTAATGCTTTATATCACCTTATTTTTTAGTGCGTTTGTGTCCGCTACTTTATTACCAAGTTCTTCAGAAGTGGTACTTGTAACCATGATAAGCCAAGCAAAAGCTAATCTGTGGCTGCTGTGGTTAGCCGCTACTTCAGGTAATGTGCTAGGAAGTTGTGTTAATTATTGGTTGGGAACTCATGTGCTACGTTTTAAGCACAAAAAATGGTTTCCGGTATCGGCCAAGGGGCTTGAAAAAGCGCAATCTCAATTTAAAAAATATGGGGTATATAGCTTACTGTTTGCTTGGCTGCCGATTGTTGGCGACCCACTAACGGTAATTGGCGGCATATTTAAAGTGCGTTTTAGCCTGTTTTTATTATTAGTGAGCATTGGCAAAGGCGCGCGGTATTTAGCCGTTATTGCCCTTGCCAGTGGTGCACAAGCGGTTTTGTAAAGTTACTTTGACCAATCAAGCGTGAGCGAAACTGAGTCGGCAAAGCGCAGTGCATGCGGTTTATCTACTCTGGCTTTTGCGTAATGCACGCTTGGATGTGTATGGCATACTGCAAGTATTTCGGCAACCAGCTTTTCAAGCAACAAAAAGTGCCCTTGCTCTACTAGGTTTATCACCTCTTTGGTGATCACTTTATAGTTAAGCGCTTGGTCCACTTCGTCTGTTTTACAGGCGTCATCAGCAGGGTAGTGAATTTCTAAATTAATCACTACATCTTGCTTTTTTTCCCGTTCTTCTGGGTTAAAACCAATAAATGTACGTAAGCGTAAGTTGGTTACGTTAATAATTGCGTTGGCCATAATTAACCCTTAATAAGCTGTAAAAACTCGTTACGCGTTTTAGAGTCACTTCTAAAGTTACCTAGCATTACAGAGGTACGCATGCTTGAGTTTTGCTTTTCTACACCGCGCATCATCATACACATGTGTTTAGCTTCAACAATAACGCCCACGCCTTTTGCGCCGGTTACTTCTTCAACGGCTTTAGCAATTTGATGAGTAAGTTGCTCTTGTATCTGAAAGCGACGAGCAAACATATCAACAATACGCGCAAATTTAGATAAGCCTAGTACTTTGCCATCGGGAATGTAAGCAATATGGCAACGACCAATAAATGGCAATAAATGATGCTCACACATAGAGTAAAGCTCTATATCTTGGACAAGTACCATATCGTCAGCGTCTGAGCTAAATACCGCATTATTGGTAATTTCATCAAGCGTTTGACGATACCCTTTGGTTAAATACTCCATGGCTTTTGCTGCACGTTTTGGTGTATCGAGAAGACCTTCTCGGCCTGCATCTTCACCCACAGCGGTAATAATGTTTTGGTAGCTTTGTTTTAAATCGTCATGCATAAATTTCTCAGTTTAATGTGTGTTCTACTTTAAATGGCGGCCGCCATCAACAGGCAAAGCGCGGCCTGTGATGTAGTGGCTGCGCAGTAATAAATCAATACTATTAATAATTTCTTGGCAACCTGGCTCTATACCCATAAGAGATTTTTTAAGGGTTTTAGCACGGTAAGCCTCGTCATCGTGCTGATTAAAAATAATCAACGATGGCGCAACCGAATTCACCTTTATGTTTGGTGCGTACTTAGCGCTAAACGACTTGGTTAAGTTATCAAGTGCAGCCTTACTTGCGGCATAGGCAATGTGCTTTGGGCTACCTGTTTCAACAACGTAATCGGTAAGATGAATAATGTCAGCCGGTGTGCAAGCATCAGCTTGGTATGCCATTAATAGCTGTGTACAGGCATTATTAATTAAATACGGTGTTTTGGCATGAATGCGCATCATGTTATCAAACAAACTCGAAAAATCAGGGTTACTGGCTTCGCAGTCCCAGCTAGAGGCATTGTGCACAATGGCACGTAAAGAGTGAGTTTGCTGTTTTAGTGTTTCAATAAAGCTAGCTATACCGGCATCGCTGCTAAAGTCGGCGTGTATGCATACGGCGCCTTGTTGTTCTAAGTCGTCGACTGCATCGTGGCGCGTACGATAGGTAATAATAATAGCTTGGCCTTGCGATAAAAAGTGCTTGGCAAGCGCAAGGCCAATACGTTGACCAGCGCCTGTTATTAAAATAGGAGATGTCATGTAATGCAGTTTTCTCTTTGGCAGGCGTTAAAATTAACTATAAATCAGTTTTTTTGTTTTACGTAACATTACGGCGAATAGATCAGCTAGTGCATACGCAGCACTAGCTGTTTAGCCGTTATAAATCATCGTAAATAGTCGGAATGGGTTGGCGCTTATGCTGAGTGCGAACATAAATATCAGTTAGCTTTTGCTCAACCTCTGCAGCCACCGGTTTGCCTTCTAAAAAGTCGTCAATTTGATCATAGCTCAGTCCTAATGCTTCTTCATCGGTGAGGCCTGGGCGGTCACTTTCTAAATCAGCTGTTGGGGCTTTTGTTACTAATAGCTCAGGCGCACCTAAGGCAGTTGCAAGTGCGCGAACTTGACGTTTTGATAAGCCAAATAACGGGGCTAAATCGCATGCGCCATCACCAAATTTGGTGTAAAAACCAGTAATGTTTTCAGCGCTGTGATCGGTACCCACAACGAGACCTTGGCAAAAGCCAGCTATTTCGTATTGCGCTACCATGCGTTGACGTGCTTTTACATTACCTTTTACAAAGTCAACTTTAGCTTGCTCTGGTAGATCTTCACCACTGCCTACTACTGCCGCCATAGCTTGCTCGTGTAATGCATCGGCAGCAGGTTTTACGTTAACGGTCATGCGTTTACTTGGCTTGATAAAATCAACGGCCATTTGCGCTTCGTCTTCATCTGCTTGTACACCGTATGGCAAACGAACCGCAATAAATTGGTACTTATTAGTGTTTTGCTCTGCGTTTAGTTCATCTACGGCTAATTGGCACAAGCGCCCGCAGGTCGATGAGTCAACACCGCCGCTAATTCCAAGCACTAGCGATACACTATGGGCTGCCACTAAACGTGCTTTTATAAAGTTAACTCGACGGGTAATTTCGGCGTTTACATCAATAGTTGGCTGAACTTTCATTTCAGCCATAATTTCGGCGCGCATGGCCAGCTCCTCGTTATTTAATAAGTTGTTTTTAAATAGGCTTACATTATCTGGTTTAGTGGTTATTAATTAAAGTCCTAAATGTGCTTTTATACGGCTAAGCTCGGCTTTTAGTTCCTCAATTTCTGCAAGTAACTCGTTAATTTCATCGTTTTTAACTTCTGCGACTTCTGTAGCTGGCACTGGGCTTGGCGCTACTGCTGGGTCAGCAAAAAGGTGCATGTAGCGACTTTCTCGTTTGCCGGGCTCGCGCTCAAGCTTTGTTACGTAGTCATCTTTTGCTAACGCGCTCAGGGCAGTTTCTACTTCGCTAACGTTTGTAAAGTCAGCTAGGCGAGCGCTGCGCGTTCTTAGCTCACCGGGTGTTTGTGCACCGCGTAACAGCAGTAAACATATAATTGCCCGTTGCTGCGTGCTCAACTGTAAGCTACTAAATTCTGTATTACAAAAACGGTGATCGTATTTATTAACTCGTCCCGAAAGCCCTTCGTCTAGCGTTACAAGGCGCTGACTTATAAGCTCATCAAGTGTTTGTTGCACCTCACTTTCGCTCAAGTTTACAACCGGGTCTCGATTTGATTTTTGGTTACACGCATTCGTCAGTGCGTTCAACGACAGTGGATAATGCTCGGGTGTAGTGCTTTGTTTTTCTAAAAGGCAGCCAATAACGCGCTGCTGATTTGCTGATAAATGCATGGCTTTTCTTTATTAGTAAACAGTATTTTTAGCTTACACCTTTATTGTGTACCAAGCCATTGTTGTAATTTAGGCTCTAGTGCTGCGGAATCTAAAGGTTTGGTTAAATAATCGTTCATTCCTGCATCGAGGCACTTCTCTCTATCGCCCTGCATTGCGTTTGCCGTTAAAGCAATGATTGTAATATGTTTATTATGCTTACCCGCTTTGCCTTCGCGTATAGCTTGCGTGGCTTGGTAGCCATCCATCACGGGCATTTGGCAGTCCATTAAAACTAACTGGTATTTTTTGTCTTGGCTGCTGTTTAGCTTATCTAGTGCATCTTGACCGTTTTGTGCAATATCAAAGGTAAGCCCAACTTGTTTTAACAACGCTGAGGCCACCACCTGATTTACTTTGTTATCTTCTACTAAAAGCACTTGCGCGTGCGCTGATATTTCTTTGGGCTTTTCGGTTAACTCATTTTGCAGTTGTGCTTGGCGCTGTTGTTGCTCAATGTATTTATCGTTAGTGAGTGAATCAAATAAATCTGACGGAGTAAGCGGTTTAAATATCAGGCAGTCTATATTTATGCCAATGTTGTTATGCTCTTGCGAATAACTCATTGGTGCCATAACAACGAGCTTGCTTTGCTTGGTGGTTACTCGGTTTTTTAATGTATTTATTTGTGGATGTGCAGCTTGCTCAAAAAAATGATAATCGACTAGCAATGCATCTGGCTGGGTATCGCAGTTATCAAAATAATTAATGATGCCGCTATAGTCATTTAAAATATTAACGTGTGCGCCCCATACGCGTAATTGTTTGGCGGCAATATTGGCGTTAAGTGTGCAGGCATCAATAATTAAAATATGTTTGTTATTAATTAAGTGGCTGGGTAAATCTTGCGCTTTAGTTAAACGGGGCTGTATTTTTATAGAAAACGAAAAAGTGCTGCCTTCATTTAGCATGCTGGTTACGCTTACTTCGCCTTCCATTAGTTCACAAAGCTGCTTAACAATAGCTAGGCCAAGGCCTGTGCCGCCAAACTGGCGGGTGGTTGAGGCATCGGCCTGAGTGAATGAGTCGAATAAAGTTTTTTGTTTTTCTGCGTCTATTCCTATGCCGGTATCAATAATAGAGCAATGTAAAAAACTGCCATCGGTGGTTTCATCTATCTGCGCGGTCACCAGAATTTGCCCATCAATAGTAAACTTCACGGCATTGCCTATCAGGTTATTTAAAATTTGACGCAACCTATTCGGATCGCTAATTATTTCGCTGATAGTAATTTGGGTGGCATCTAAAATGAGATTGGTATTATTTTGCTCCACTTTAAGCGCAAACGACTCAACAACTTCACCAAGTAATTTAGGTAAGTTAAATTGCACATTTTCTATATCAAGTTTACCTGCTTCAATTTTAGAAAAGTCTAAAATGTCGTTAATTATATTTAACAGCGACTGAGCTGAAGATTGTGCAAGCTCAATATGGTGCTCTTGCTGTTGGTTGAGCTGGGTGCGCTTGATAATATTTAGCATGCCCAGTACGCCGTTCATGGGGGTTCTTATTTCGTGGCTCATACTGGCTAAAAATTCACTTTTAGCCATTACTGCTTGCTCTGCAGCTTCTTTGGCGGTGACTAGCTGCTGCTCTGTTTCAATACGTTGCTGACTTGAATGCAAGCTGCCCACAAGGGCGGCTACAGCAATTAAAAAGCTTTCTTCGTTACGTGACCACGGGCGCATTGAAGCACATTGCTCAGCGCATACTATGCCAATGGAGCCACTTCCCGCCGGTATGATTGCGCACAGCATGGCATTAATATTGAGCGGCGCAAAGTAATGCGCTTTAAGGGGTTTTAGTAGTGGGTGATTTTGGGCATCACTGGTGCTAAACACTGCGTGTTTTTCTATGGCTTCAAAAAAATCTGGCGCCTCTTTTTTAAGCCATACCGCATTATTATTACCCATTCTGTTTTCAATATTATGGGCTGCTATAGGACTCAATGAGGTTTTTGAGCTATTAAAAAACCAAATACTGGCTTGCTCAATGTTTAAAGCATGGCAAATAGATTCAGTAATAACTTGTTTAGATTGGCTTAATTGGCCACTTAAAATAAGGTCGTTGGCTGTAAGCGACGCTAAAATTTCGTTATGTAGGGCAATTTTGCTGTTTTCAAGCTCAATACGCTTACGGGTATCAATATTTTGCAATGAGCCAAATATTCTTACACAGCGCTCGTTTTTGCGCTCAGCTTCACCATGAATAAGCACCCACATTTCGCGCCCTTCAGAGTCAATTACTTCAAGTTCGGCTTCATAACTTTTGCCTTCTTTAATTGCAGATTCAACCAGCTGAGTGATACGTTCTCTGCTTTCGCCTGCTTTAAAGTAATTTAAGTTTGTAGGCCAGGTAGGCTCTTTATTTAGCGGGTATTTAAAGATTTTTTTGGTCATATCTGACCAATACACTTGTTTGGTTTCTAAATTAAATGACCACGCCCCAATTTGGGCAAGATCGCTCATTGCCTCCAGCATTTTTTCGTTTTGTTGCTGGCGGTTTAGCATTTTTAAAAAGAATAAGAACGCCCATATTAGTAATCCGCAAATAATTATAATGGCAATTCTAAGCGGCCATATAGTTGAAGGTGCGGGGCTCCAACCTTCTTTAGGGGCTACGTATAATTGCCAGCTTCCCCCTTGAAAATTAAGCGTAAAATCAAGCGGCTCTTGTGAGGTTATATTGTTATTGCCATAAAAAAACTCGCCTTTTTTGCCTAAACCATGACGCCCTTGAATAGCAATGTTGTAGTTTTTTTCAAGCTCTTTTATGCCTGAGTTTTTGTATACTTTTTCAATGTCGAGCACTACCGATAATAACCCCCAAAAGCGGTTTTCGGGCGGAATATAAACAGGCACTCTGGCAATGAGGGCAATGTCGCCTTGCACTAGTTTAAGTGGCCCTGCCATAACAATAGTATTGGTATCACGGGCTCTAATAGCATCTAGGCGTTGGTTTTTGTTTTCTAAAAAGTTTAAGCCAATGGCTTTTTCGTTACCTTTTAGTGGATAAGACATACGAATTATCATGTCGGGTGCACCACCAATATGGCGCAGCTCACTGGAGGTTTTAAACAAAGGCGCGGCAATTTGTTCAAACCGTGCTTGTTGTAACTCAGGTTCAGCTGATACAGCAACCGCTAATCCACGAACAAGCTGAATGTTTGATACCAAGGTGGCCTCTAGTTGTGCACGGTATGTACTTACTTGAGATAAAATTTGTAGGCGGTGGGCGTCTTTTGCGCGATTGTAGTTAATTCTATCTAATACAATGCTCACTAGTATTATTAGCGTAAGCGATAACCAAAAGGTCAGCTTATAGTTGCTGGTAGTGTTTTTTTTGTTGTTATTTTTTGGCGGCATTGGCTAAGTCATGCTGTTATTTTAGGCAATTTAACTATAGCTAATTTATTGTATAAATAAAAACGGCGCTGATAAATTAGCGCCGTTTTATTTTTATAATTAGTAGTTTAACTATTAAGCATCGGTTACTTCACGTGCCCAATGGTTTTGCTTAGCGACATGTAACTTACGGTAACCATCAAGTAGTGCTGCATGCTTTTTAAAGCCTTCAAGCGATAAACCTGGGAAGGTTAAACCATTAAATAATTTACGGCCTTCTGCTATTTCAATAGCCAGCGTTACGTTATCGCTGCCAAACATTAAACCCAGTGCATCTTGGTAGTCGGCGTAGTCGCGCTCGTCATCGTATTTAATTTCAAGAATAGCTTTTAAACAGCGGAAGTGGCGCATTGCATCTTCGTTTACTTGGCCTGTGTGTAGTATCCAGTCTACCCAATCAATGGCTTCTTCGTTGCCTGCGGCTAAACATAAGTGCGCTTTAAGCTCACCAATACGCAGTGTATGCCAAGGTGTGTCGGCATCGGTGGCAAGGCCAATAAATTCAGCAGCACGAATAATATCGCTGTGGCCTGCTTCTTCTAGGCTGTCGTAAATGTCCATCCACTGCTGCGCATCGTACTGATCAAGCGATAGGAATGCTTCACGGAATTTAGCGCCTTCGTTGTTGTTACGCCAAATTAGTTCATCTACTGGGTAAATGTCTGACATACCTGGTACTAAAATACGACATGCATACACGTTTAAGTGTGTGTAATCCATAATGTAAATGTCGTGGCCCATGCTGTGAATTAAGTCAGTACAGAAGTTGTATTCTTGCTCTGTTGTACCGCTAAAGTCCCAATGAACAAAGTCAAAGTCGGCGTTAGCACGGAAAAAGTCATGCGAGATTAAACCGCTTGAGTCGATAAAGTGCAGCTCAATGTTTTCAGGCGTTGCAACTTCATCGTTATCAAAAGTAGCCGGTTGGAACACATCAAGTTGATCAAGGCGACGACCTTGTAGTAACTCAGTAACCGTACGCTCAAGTGCAACTTCAAATGATGGGTGAGCACCAAATGAGGCAAACACAGAGCCATCAACAGGATTAATAAGCGTTACGCTCATTACAGGGTATTTACCGCCAAGTGATGCATCGGCAATACGTAAATGAAAACCATGGCTGCGTAGCTCTTCACACGCTTCGTGAATTTTAGGGTATTGCTTTACAACCTCTTCAGGGACGATAGGTAAACAAATACCTTCTGCGATAATACGGTTTTTAATGGCACGCTCAAATACTTCTGATAGCCCTTGTACGCGTGCTTCAAATTTAGTGTTACCTGCGCTCATGCCGTTAGAAACAAAAATATTACCAATTACGTTTACCGGAATGTATACGTCTTGGTTATCGCGTTGGCGTGTGTATGGCAATGTACAAATGCCGCGCTCGTTATTACCTGAGTTAAAGTCAAAAAGGTGTGAGGCATTAAGCTCACGCTCTGGGTCAAAGTAATCCCAAAGGCTTTCGTCCATAATGCCTTCTGGCACTTCATTGCCTTCAACTTTAAACCATTTCTCATTTGGATAATGAGTAAAGTCGCTGTTTGCAAATTCTTCACCTAAGTAAAAGTCGGCAAAAAAGTAATTACAGCTTAATCGTTCAAAGTATTCACCTAACGCCGAGGCGATAGATGCTTTATCGGTTGCGCCTTTACCATTGGTAAACATAACACCGCAGTCGCTGTCTTTTATATGAACTGAATAACAGTTAGCTACAGGGTTAAGCCAAAGTGCTTCTTCAACATTAATGTTTAGCGCTTTTAGCTTGTTTTGCATGGTAGAGATAGACGATTCTAGGTCGCGGTCTTTACCTTTGATAAATGTTTTTTCAGTCATATGAGTCTCAACTAGATCTGCACAAAATGTGGAATGGCTATTATCGTGGATTTTGATGTTTATTTCACCCTTTGCGAGTAAGAACATTATTATTTAATAAAACTATGGTTATTATATGTGCAACAAATGGTGCAAAGGACAAATTAATGTTTAAAGTAATCAAATGGCTAGTATTACTCGTTGTGGTTTTAGGGTTAGCTGGCACAGCGCTTGTGTATGGCGTATTAAGTTTAAGTATGCCCACACTTGATGGTAAAGGCCAAAGTACAGCAATTAATAAGCCGGTTACTATTTCGCGTGATGCACTAGGACAGGCGGTTATAAAGGCAGAAAACCGCAATAGCGCCGCATACGGGTTAGGCTATGCGCATGGGCAAGACCGTTTTTTTCAAATGGATTTATTAAGACGTAACGCCGCCGGTGAGCTTAGTGAGTTATTTGGTAAAGCGGCCCTTGGGCTTGATAAAAAAATGCGCTTTCATCAATTGCGAAAACGCAGCCACGCTATATTAAACACCTTACCCGAAAGTGATAAACAACTATTAAACAGCTACGCCCAAGGTGTAAACGAAGGGCTGGCACAAGTTGGCTTTGCAAGCTTTGAGTATTTACTTACAGGCGGAGCGCAAAAACCATGGCAAAGTGAAGATAGCCTATTAGTTATATTTAGCATGTACCTTGATTTGCAAAGTGCCACCTTTGAGCGAGATGAAGCTCTCATACATATCGAGCAAGCATACGGGCAACACATGGTTGATTTTTTAACACAACCTAGCCAATACCAAGCGGCGCTTGATGGCAGTAAACTTGCCCCGTTTACAGGCACCATTCCTCAACTTCCAGAGCAAGCACAGCACACGGTTAAAAATATTCAGGCAAACCAAGAGCGCGGCAGCAATAACTGGGCAGTAACCGGTGCGCATACCCAAACGGGAGCAGCCATGCTCTCTGATGATATGCATTTATCTATGGCGGTGCCGGTTATTTGGTACAGGGCGCAGCTTAATTACACACAAAATGGCGAGCAAGCTCAGGTAACTGGCGTATCGCTACCCGGCGCCCCTGCTATTGTGGTGGGTACAAATAATAAAATTGCCTGGGGCTTTACTAATGGCTACATAGATACCGCTGATTGGATAGCGCTAAATGATGACAGTAAAACATGGCAAGTAAATGAGCCAATAGCGCTGCCAAATGATGAGGTAGAAAACTACCCATTAACGTTAAGCGAATATGGCCCAGTAAAATACATTAATAAAAAACCCTACGCACTTAGCTGGGCTGCACATAAGCCTTATGCCGTTGATATGGAATTAGTAAAACTTGAACAAGCAAATACGGTTGATGATGCATTAGCAATAGCAAGCGATGTGGGTATTCCGGTACAAAATTTAATGGTGGTAGATGGCCAAGGCAGTGCCGCATGGCAACATATTGGCGCTATACCGGCGCGTAAAACACCGAGTGAGCTAAGTGTTAATGCAAACGAATACTCACCCGACTGGCAGCAAAATGAGCATCAGCGCCCTTATGTTAAGAACCCGCAAAATGGGCGATTATGGACAGGTAATTCGCGCGTTGTGTCGGCCACTGATAATGCACGCTTTGGCAATGGCGGGTACGCGCTAGGCGCTCGCTCGAGCCAAATTCGTGATAGGTTATTTGAAAAACAAAGCTTTGCAGAGAGCGACTTTTACGCGCTACAGCTTGATAACCAAGCCCGCTTTTTAACGCCATGGCACACATTGCTACTTAATCAGCTTAAAAAAGACAAAGCCAAAAACGCACAGTACATAAGTGCACTTGAAAACTGGCAGCAATGCGCATGTGCAAGCTCGGTAGGTTATACCTTAGTTAAACACTACCGCAGCACATTAATTAATACCGTATTTGCAAGCATGGAGAACAAACTCAATGAGCAAGACGCCACGCTTAAATATGTAAAACGCGATCTAGAACCAGCTATATGGCAGCTTATTAAGGATAGGCCGGGCTCATGGGTAAACCCTGAGTATAAAAATTGGGACGAGCAGTTATTAGGTGCATTTAGCCAAACAGTGACAGCACTTGGGGCTGAGTATGGGGATAACTTGCAAAATTGGCAGTGGGGTAAAGTAAATGCGCTTAATATTGAGCACCCGTTTGCTAAACAAATGCCCATACTGGCTAAGCTTTTAAATATGCCTATAGCGCCAGCTTTTGGCGATAGCTACATGCCCGCCGTACAAGGCAAAAGCTTTGGTGCATCGCAGCGCTTTATTGCCCAACCTGGGCATTTAGAAAACGCCATTATGGCAGTGCCCGGTGGGCAGTCGGGGCATCCGCTATCCGCGTTTTACCGTGCAGGCTTTAGTGACTACATTGAAGGTAAGCACACGCCTTTACTACCACAAACGCTAATACATCAAATAGTGATAGAGCCAGCACGATGAACTAAATTACAGTTAATCACGTTCTATATAATCATTAATAAATCAACAGAGAACTAAAATGAAAAAAATACTACCCGCATTAATAACAGGCTTATTACTTAGCAGTGCAACACATGCAGATGAAAATCCGGTAACGGCAGAAAAACTAAGCGACAGTGTGTATGTACTGTTTGGCCAAGGCGGTAACATTGCCGCAAGTGTAGGGGAAGATGGCATTTACATTATTGATGACCAATTTGCCAAGCTTTCAGACGACATTAAAAAAACCATTAGCGATTTAAAACCCGGTAGTGCAGAGTTTGTAATTAATACGCATCATCATGGCGACCACACTGGCGGCAACGAAAACTTTGCCAAAGCCGGTGCGCATGTCATTGCGCACGACAACGTACATAAGCGATTAGAAGAAAAACACGGTGCAAACTCAGATTACCTGCCACGCATTAGCTTTGGCCACGATTTAAAACTGCATTTTAATAACGAACACGCCCATGTAGTGCACTACGCCTATGCACATACCGACGGTGATTCGGTGATATTTTTTAATAACGATAACATAGTGCACATGGGCGATATTTACTTTAACTTTGACAGCTTGCCGTTTGTTGATGTAGATAGCGGCGGCAGTGTTGACGGAATATTAGCAGCCGTAAATGACGTTATTAAGCAAATAGATGAGCGCACCATAGTGATACCCGGGCATGGGCCGGTAAGTGACCGTTCAGGACTGGAAACGTATGCTAAGCTTGTTAAAAAAGCCAAAGATTTAATGCTAAAAGCAATGCAAAATAACGCAAGCTTAGAGCAAGTACTAAAAGCCGATCCATTGGCAGATCTTGGCCTTGAATACGCAGGCTGGTTGCCAAAAGAGAAAGTGACTACACTTTTTTATCGCAGCTTAAAGTAGTACGCGTAACGTAAAAAACATGATACAAAGCTGAGTGTACTTTAGCGTACATTCGGCTTTTATTTTATTATGCCCAAAGGAGTTGTGTATGTCGGCAGAAAAAACCCACCTAGAAATTTGTAACTTAACAAAAGAGCAGTATCCGCAAATTAAAACCTTAATGGATCAGGCTTATCCTGATTTAGGTGGCGCGTGGCCAAGCCATACTATTTTTAGATTGATAGATCAGTTCCCTGAAGGGCAAATAGGCATTGTAGATGATGGCGTGCTGGTGGGTTTAGCACTAAGCGTGCAAGTAGACTACGCGCGTTTTTCAAATCCTCACACATACGAAGACATAGCCGATGGGCACGACCGTGTATTTAGTGACTCCGACGGCGATGCGCTATACGGTTTAGATGTAGCAATTAGCGAAACCCACCGAGGCATGCGCTTAGGGCGCAGATTATACGATGCCCGTAAGGAGTTGTGCCGCCAATATAACTTACGCGCTATTTTAGCCGGTGGCCGTATTCCGCGTTATTACAATCACAGCAGTGAAATGACGCCAATGGAATACATTGAAAAGGTTGACCAAAAAGAGCTTTACGACCCAATTTTAAGTTTTCAGCTTTCTAACGACTTTCAGGTAAAACGGTTACTTAAAAAGTACCTGCCGGAGGATCAAGAGTCTGTAGGTTACGCCACCTTGCTTGAGTGGAATAACATAATGTACGAGCCAACCGATACCGTGCTCGAATCAACTAAATCGATAGTGCGTATAGGTGCGGTGCAATGGCAAATGCGCTGTGTAGAGTCGGTTGACGAAATGCTAAAGCAGGTAGAATACTTTGTAGATACGGTATCTGACTACAAAAGCGATTTTATATTATTTCCGGAATTTTTTAACGCGCCACTTATGGGTTTAGGCGATCAGAATAATCAAACCGAAGCTATCCGCTATTTAGCCGAATATACCGAAACATTTAAAAACGCGATGTCGCGTATGGCAATAGAATATAACGCCAATATTATTACCGGCTCTATGCCGCTTGCCGAAGACGATAAAATTTATAACGTAAGTTACTTATGCCACCGTAGCGGTAAAATAGACGAGCAGCGAAAAATACACATAACCCCGCATGAGCAAAATGATTGGGTGATTCAAGGCGGTGACAAAATTGCCGTGTTTGACACCGATGCTGGGCGTGTAGGTATTCAAATTTGTTACGATGTAGAGTTCCCAGAGCTTTCGCGCATATTAGCCAAGCAGGGGCTTGATATACTCTTTGTGCCGTTTTGGACCGATACTAAAAATAGTTATTTACGGGTTCGTCACTGTGCGCAAGCGCGCGCAATCGAAAACGAATGTTATGTGGTTATTGCAGGCTCAGTGGGTAACTTACCTGAGGTAGAAAGCCTAGACGTACAGTACTCGCAATCGGCAGTATTGACCCCGTCTGACTTTTCTTTTCCGCACGATGCAACATTAAATGAAGCCACACCTAATACTGAAATGTTACTATTTAGCGACCTTGATATGGATAAGCTAAAAATTCTTCATAGCGAAGGTACGGTGCGCAATTTAAAAGATCGCCGCGAAGATTTATACGACGTAATTTTGAAAAAGAGAGATGTTTAATGGCATGGGTTTATTTAGTCATTGCCGGCTTGCTTGAAATAGGCTGGCCAATTGGTTTAAAAATTTCACAAAACCCCGACACACGCTGGCAGGGTATAGTAATGGCAATTGCATTTTTAACAGCCAGTGGTTTTATGTTGTGGCTTGCACAAAAGCAAATATCAATGGGGACGTCCTACGCCGTATGGACCGGAATAGGTGCTGCGGGTACGTTTTTAGTGGGTATATTACTTTACGGTGATGCAGCCACGTTTGGCCGTATTGCTGGTGTACTCATGATCATTTGCGGTGTGATAACGCTAAAAATTAGCTCTTAAAAGGAGCGCTTAATACTCGCTTTAAAAGTTATAAGCAGCCTATAGTAGCGCAGGTTTAAAAGCCTGCGCTTTTTTATGTTCTCAATTGGGCAGCATTACTAAAATAGCAGCAATGGCTATAAGTATTAAGCCCGCGGTATCTTGCTTTTTAAGTGGCTGTTTGAGCCAAAGTACAGCAATTAGCATGGTAAAAAATACCTCTACCTGACCCAGCGTTTTAACATACGCTACGTGCTGTAAACTCATCGCGCTAAACCAGCCAATAGAGCCTACACAGCTAAAAGTACTAATTGCGGCAGTGGTGCCTTTATATTGCCAAAGTTTGCCAACAGTGTGTGGCTCTTTTAGTAATAAATAGCCAAGTAATATAAGCGTTTGTAGGCTTATTACAAATAGTAAAACCCATGCAGCTGAGTGTGGAAACAATAACCCTGAATTTAAGCTCGCTTCACGCACCCACAGCGATGTAAGGGCAAAGCTGGTACCACAGGCAAGGCCAAGTAACGCTGTTTTAGCATCAAAGTGTTTTACGCTGGTTATGCCGCTAAGTAAAAGCACCGCAATAGCGCCTAAAAATACACCCAGCCAACCAAGAAGGCTAAGCGCAGAGCCAAAAAACAATACCCCTAAAATAGCCGCTACTAACGCCTCACTTTTAGCAAGCCCTGCACCTATGGCGTAATTATTCATTTTAAACAGTTTTACCATTAAGCCGGTGGCGAGTATTTGCATAACACTTGCGCCAATAACAAACCCCCAAAAGGCATTATTAAACGTAGGCATGGCTGTGTCTTTATATTGATAAAGACCATACAAATACACTGCAGCAATAGGGCCGGCTAAAATAAAGCGCGAGAGGGTTACGCCAGCCACACTTGCATGTGCGCTTAATTTACTTTGTAGGGCATTTCGCCATGCTTGCATAAAGGCGGCTAAAAAAGTGAAAAAGATCCAGGTCATAGGGGTCGTCGGTAAAAAATAAGGTCTATAAGTTAACAATCTTTAGTTATTAATGCGATGCATTAAGGGTGATAGTGAATATTCATCACCTGCGACATTATGCCGCACTGCTTTATAGGTAAACTTAGCTATAGTAAGTATGATGTTATTGTTTAGCCGCCTGCGTATGTCATAAAACGTGTTGGCGGCTTTTTTGTGTATGTGTGTTATATGTATTGGTTAAATAACTAGGTTTTAAAATAAGAGAATAAATTATGACAACATTAGTAGTATGCGCATTACTTGCTGTATTAATGCCTTATTTTGCAAAAATACCAGTGGCCATTGCAATGGCAAAGCTTGGCCAATACGACAATAAACACCCGCGTTCTCAACAAGCAAAATTAACGGGCTTTGGTGCGCGAACGCTCGCTGCTCATCAAAATTGTTTTGAATCACTTGCAGTGTTTGCCGTTGCTATTGCGGTGGTACTAGGAACTAACTCGGTAAATGCAGTAACCGAAACCTTAGCGGTTACTCATATAGTTTCGCGTACTTTGTATTGCATTTTTTATTGGTTGAACTTAGATATTATACGTTCGCTTGTATGGTTTATTGGCTTAGGCACTGCCATTGCCATGATTGTAGTGAGTATTTAATTTTATTGTTAAAACCACAAAGCAAGCGGCCTAAAAGGGCGCTTGCTTTGTGCTCTTGCATCACTCATTAGCCTTAATGCGATACTTTAATTCGCTCTATTAAATCGGTATTAGCAACCTCACTGTTTATAGCAAAATCGAGCTGTACAAGTACATCATTAAAGCCTGACTCAGAGATTTTATACTCCCACTTTGCCAGCGCTTCTTTAGCTGATTTATCAAAAACGTCTGACGGCTTAGATTGAGTGACACTAATGTTTTTTGTTCTGCCATTGGCGGCTATATCGTACTTTAATACAACCGAGCCGCTAATGCCTTGCTTAGCGGCTTGGGCTGGGTAGACAGGTTCAATGCGTATTGTTGGTGAAATATGATCCTCTTTCGTTATTTCAGCTTGGGGCTGTTTTGCTATGGCTAAGCCGCTAAGCATGCTTGTTGCTATTAGCAGTAAGCCACCTTTGGCTAGGCGAGAGTGATTGCCACTGTGCTTTATATTGGTAAGTCGTTGTAACATGGTTTTTTTATCTCCGTAGTGTGAATAAGCCATTAGGCCTGCGGGCGTTGCTGCCGCGCAGTTAACTAAGGCTTTGCTGTATAAAATGTGTTGCTGTGTGGTTTTATTGGCAAGTACCCGCTGGTCACAAGTTAGCTCCTGCAAGCGTCTAAAGCTTGCGTAAGCCATCCACGCGAGCGGGTTAAACCACATTAAAATAGTAGTCAGTAACAGCAGGGCATTTATTAGGTTATCTTTGCGTTTTATGTGCACAGCCTCATGCTCTAAAATAAGTGCCAAAGTGGCTTTATCAAACTGGGTTTTGTAATTACTAGGCAGTATGAGCTTACTTTGCAAAATACCTACCACCATTGGCGATGCAATATGGTTACTGGTATAGGTTTTAATGTGTGAGGTTAGAGTGTGTTCGCTATTAATTAAATAATTGAGCTGCAGGTTTTTTATAAAGCGAATATGCACAACAAACGCTACGCTAAACAGCACTAGGCTAACCACTACATAAAGCACGGCCCAATTTAGGCCTAAGTTATTAATATGGGGCTGGTTAGGCGTTATTAAATAATGGCTAATGGCGCTGTTTTGTAGTGGCTTAATATTACTTGGTAAGTTTGCAACCAGTAACGATACGGGGATTAGGCATACTAATTTATACACAAAGCCTGGGCCAAGCAGCCTTAAACTAAAACGCTCACATATAATAAACCCGCCAAGCATTATGCTGAGTAATAATTGCTGCTCTAGTAACCAGTTAAACAGGGTTTGAATATCCATAGCCACTCCTTACTTTTGGTTTTTTTCCCAGTCATCAATGACCTTTTTTAACTCGTTTATATCTTGCTGCGAAAGCTGCTCTGATTTAGCAAACCCGCTTACCAGCGGCGCTATGCGGCCACTAAAAAAGCGCTCAATAAAGTTTTTGCTTTCTTTTAATGTGTAGTCGGCGCGCTCCATACAAGGAGTATAAATATATTGGCGGCCGTCTTTTTCAAAGGTCAGTGCGCCTTTTTTAACTAATCGACCCAGTAGGGTTTTAATGGTTTTTTCGTGCCATTGTTTGTCATCGCTTAAGCGCTCAATAATTTGGCTGGCGGTTGCTGGGTAATTAATCCAAAGCGCATCAAGCACGTCGAATTCTGCTTTTGATAACTCAATCATTTTATTGCCTACAAATGTAATCTTTAAATTAAGACTACACCTGTAATCTATTTTTGCAAGGTTATTTTTTAACTTTTTTGTGCGCTATTTAAACGAAGGTTAGATTTTTGAAATATCTGTTTTATTAATTTGTATATAGTGGTTTTCAGGTAGGTTTAGTCTTGAAAGAGCAAGTTCGCTAAATTGTGCCCGATATAAATCAATTACTTTAAAGCCGCAGTACTGCGCCATTTTACGTATTTGTCTGTTAAGCCCTTGCTTTAAAATAATACTAAACTGGTTGTCAGCTATTTTTGTTACTTCACACGGTAAGGTTACTTGTTTATCTACGGGGATTCCTGCGGCCATTTTTTCGCAAAACGCGTTATTAATAGGTTTATCTACCGTGACTAAATAACGTTTAGGCTGGTGGAAGTCAGGGTGAATAAGTTGATTACAAAAATCTCCGTCGTTGGTCAAAATAAGCAAGCCACGAGAGTCTTTATCTAATCGGCCAATGGGGTAAACCCGAGTGAGGGTAGGTAAATGGTGAATAAGGCTGGCAGGGTCATTTTCATTTAATTTGCAGTCAATACCTACAGGCTTGTGGTACGCAAAATAAACCAAATCGGCAGCCCCTTTAACTGCTTGGCCATTAACTATTACCTCGTCTTGCTCATTAACGTGATCAATATGATTCGCTGGGCGATTATTTACCGTTACTCTCCCTTCATCTATTAAGCGCGATGCCTGTTTTCGTGAGCACACACCAGCGTGAGCAATGTATTTAGCGAGTCGAATTTTATTGCTCATAAGCTTAAAAGGCAGTGATGTAATAATTTGATCGCGATTATAGCAAAGGTGCGTATCTATAAAGTTACTTTTTATTAAAAGGCGATTGTTATGGGTATGAAATTTTCTGAGTTAAAAAAGCACGAACCATTACAAAAAGTGGTCGCGCACTCCCTTGAAATGGCGCTATATCAGGTGTCTGTCATTATAAATAACGTAGAGTATTACGTTACTGAGGAAAATGGTGAGTTTGTTAAAGCGCTCAGCCCGCTGCATATTCAAAAACGTTTTGAAAAAATAGCCTACGCCGAAATGGTACTACGACATACTAGCGCTTACGATGAAATGTGCGGCCAACCCGAAAAAACAAGCAGCAATTTGCTAGAAGTACCTTATGGAAAAAATAACCTTTTTTAATTAAGTTTGTTTGCTAGTATCTGCTTCTTTAAGGGCGGTACATGTATCAATTAAAAGCAGATAATACCGATGCGTTAAACTCAGCGCTTCGCACTAAAATAGTTGAATTTAACGCACAGCACTTTGATGCGCAAAGAGTGCCATTAGGCTATAAATTTGTTGATGAGCAAGGTGAGCTTGTTGCAGGTATTAGTGGGTGTGTGTTTGGAAATTGGCTGATGATTAGTTGGCTTTGGTGTAGCGATGTAGCGCGAGGTCAAGGGCTTGCAGATAAGTTACTAACGGCACTTGAACAATCAGCTGCTGAACTAGGTGCAACGACCGCTCAGCTTGATACACTCGATTTTCAGGCCAAGCCTTTTTATGAAAAGCGCGGATACGTGGTTAAGTATCAGCTTAACAACTATCCGCGCTCTGGTACGCGTTACTTTATGGAAAAAACGCTTTAATTTAGTAGCTTAGTGTTATTTCTCTTTTAGTGGCTCACCATCAAAGCTCAGGCCTAAAAATGGAGTCGCTTCTGGCGCTAACATAAACGTGCGAATGTTCATGTGATCATCGCCTTTAGGGTTTTGTAGTACGTCTTCGCGGTAAAACTTACCAAAGCAATCCAATGTATTTTGCTTGCTTAAATCGTTTAATTTAGCAAACGCAAAAATTTTACACGAGCCATTGTTCTCGCTTGCAGAGCTAAGTAAGCCGTGGTTATTAAATCCACACGCGGTAAAATCGTAATTAGCTTCTATTACCGCCATGGTATCGCTAAATTGTATGCTTTTAGGGTTGTCTGCAAGTTGCTGTAAAAAATCGTTTAATAACATGTTTGTCCTTTTCTAACAGAAGATTCAAAGAGAAAAATTAATAGTCATTGCTTGTAAGCTCTGCGCTTAAAAGCTTTCCGTCATAAATATAAAAATAGCCATCCCAGTGTTGAGAAGTAAATTCTGCTGAGTCAAAGAACTCGTCGTAATCGCCTAACTTAGCAAGGCTTGCAACAGGGTCGTTGTATTTTACGCCTGATAAGTTCCACTGTGTACTTTGGTTAATATAGCCAGCTAATGCGGCGAGCTTAATTTTAGCGGTTGAAAAGGGCTCCACAAGCTTTAATTTAGAAATGTAGCCGTTGCCTTCATATATAAACTCATAACAAGGAGTAATGATTATATTGTCATGATCTTCATTAACCACTTTAAGCGTTTTACTATTTTTGTGTTTTTTTAAGTATTCATCGGCCAATATTGTGCCGTTATAGCATTGAGTGTTGCTTTTTATATGTTCAACTAATTCACCGTGCGATATACCAACAACTCTTTGCTCTGACTTGTTAATGGATACTTTATAAGATGCGGTTTCCACTTCATCAAAACTGTTTTTTAATTTATTAATTGCTGGTTGGGTTAAATCTGTATCTAAGAAAATAGCCTGATCTGTACCGGTGCTTATTTGTAATTTTTCATTTGCCAAAGAAAGCTCATTATTTATCACCATAGGTAGTAGCGTTTCATGGAACTGATAACCTATAAATACATTGTTTTTAAAGTGAAAAGCATGATTCCTTCCATATACAAGTATTGCGTTATTGTTATCGCTTAGCGATAAACTAGCAAGTCCGAGAGACGTTAATACCTGCTCATAGCTACTGCCAAATTGGAGTCCAAAAAAGTTAGTGGGGGTGATGAGGGGGTTGTTAAACTGAGTAAACTTAGGGGAACTGTTTATGTCTAAAGTGACATCAATTGCATTCCCCTCAATGGTATTTGAGAGGCTGTGCTTGTGCATTCCAGAAATAAATAGCTCGCTAGTCATAGCGACTTGTTGATTGCAGTTTTTTGAGGGGGTGAGCTTAATAAGGTAATGTAATTTTTTTTGGGCTCTGCTTATTGTAGGAGTTTCAGCAGAGTGGCTGCTATTTGTAGTAAAGCGTTCCTCTACATATAGTTGCTCATGCTGTTGATTGTACTGTTCGCTATACTTATTCAGCGCTTTTTGTCTAAGGTTTTGTCTTTTTCTTTGATGGTTATCTAAATCTCTCAGTGTAGCGCTAAGGCTTATTTCTATTTCGGGTGAAATAGCCTCACAACTTTTGTCTTTTACAAAATAATTTGTTGCCTGAGCAGTACATTGCCAAAAACAAAGTAGTGTAAATAGTAGAGTACGCATAAACTTCCTTTTATTATTTTTTGTTTATTTAGCACTCAACTCTAACTCATCTGTTTGTTGATTTATATTAAATTTATATCTAGATAAAAAGTTCATTCCTAACAAACCTTGGCCGCGGGTGTTTTCAATACTGAGCACTTCAAAACCGTAAATAGTTTGCATCCCTACTTTAAACGACTCAATTTGGTAGCGTTTTACTCTAATTTGCCCATTCGCCGTGTTTACGGTTACATCGCCTAAATACAGGGGTCTGGGTGAAAGTTGGTTAAGCACGTCACTCGAAAGAGAAGTAATACTTGCGCCGGTATCTATCATTAGCTCTGTTTGGATTGAGCTATTTAGCTCGGTGCTAATTAAGTAATGTGCGCCGTAGGGGGTAAGCGCAATAAAGTCATCTTGCGATTGAGCTTTCTCTATCATTGCGTGTAAGGCTGTTACTTCGGCTTGTAGTGGGTGATTTGATGGCATGCGCTCAATAGTTGTTAAGGCGCTAATAAAGTCCTCTAGTTGATAATAAGCATGCGCGAGTGCGTATAAAAAATGGCTATTGTCGTTTTGATAGTCGAGCCAAATTTGAGTTTGTTCAATAATTGTTTGCCAATTTTGCTGCTCACTCAAACTATGCAGTTCGTTAGTCGTTAAATGCACAAGGCGCCTATCTACAGGGCCTTGTTGGTGCTTATTTAACAATGGGTAGAGCTCAAATAGCGCAATAATTGCGTTTTGCCGTTGCCCGCTTTTTACTAGGTAATCTACGTGTAAAGTGAGTAACTCGGTATTGTAAGGGTCTTTATTTAAAAGTGCATTTAACAATGACTGGCTAAGCGGTAGGTTTGTGTTTAGCCATTGCTTTAGTTGTGCTACCCACGAAGCGTATAAAGTATGTGCTTTTTTTGGAGCGCTTAGATTTAGTTGCTGATACGTATTTAGAGCATCATCAAATTTGTGTTGTGTAAATTGCTGTTGAGCTTGGCTGAGCAGGTTACTTTTTGGCGCTTTGATGCTCTTGCCGCTGTGGATTTTTTGTGTGCCAACTACAGGCTGTTTTTGTGGCCACAATAAGTAAGCGTTTAGGCTAAGCGAGCCTATTAATAGCAAGGTAATTAGCTTGGTATAATGGCTCATTGCAACCTCTTCGTTCTATTTAGGCTATTTGATAAAGTGCGCTAAGGCATGAATATTCGCAATTTCAACATCGGCAAGGCCTTTGTAGTGATAAGCCGCGCCTTGGTCGTTTAACCAAACCGATTGGCAGCCTGCATTATTAGCGCCTTGTACGTCGGTATCTAGGCTATCGCCAATATGTAAAATTTCACTTTTAGCCACGTTTAAATGCGCGGCGGCTTTATCAAACAGTGTACCGTGGGGCTTGGCTTTACCGTGCATACCAGCTTGCAATACTAGCGCAAATTTATCGCGTAAGTTAAAGCGCTCAATTTCAACATTGCCATTGGTTATTGCAACCAGCGTAAAGTGCTGGGCTAAGTTATCTAGCAGCTTTAGTACGTCGTCGGTTACCACTATTTTACTGCGCGCATCGGCAAAGGCGTTATAGGCAGCATCGGCATGATGCTCTACCTCTTGCTCGTTTAAATCTAGCTTTGAAAGGGCTAAGCGAAGCGTATGTTGGCGCCATTTAGTTACATTATCAGCAAGCTCTGGTAACTGTAATACAGCCTCGTTGCGGCATTGTTGCCAGTATTTTGGGCCTTGTTGTAAGTAGCTGGGTAGCGCGTTTAAATAATCTTGCTGGGCTTTAACCGCGGCTTTTATTATAGGGTGGTTGTTATACAGGGTGTCGTCTAAATCAAAGCTCATAACTGAAAAAGGGCGAGGAGCACGATTAAATCGGATCATAATTACATTCCTAATCGGTTTGTTTTTTAGCACGCGGATGAGTGTTGTCGTACACTTTTGCTAAATGCTGAAAATCTAAATGCGTATATACTTGCGTAGCCGATAAACTACTGTGCCCTAATAATTCTTGCACAGCGCGTAAATCGCCAGATGATTCTAAAATATGAGAGGCAAACGAGTGGCGAAGTTTATGCGGGTGCACTTGTGAGCTAATGCCTTGTTTTATTCCCCACTCTTGCATGCGTAAGCGAACTTGGCGAACCGAAATACGATTTTTTTTACTGCTTAAAAACACCGCCATTTCGTCAGGCTTTGCAAATTGCCCCCGTATGTTGAGCCAATTTTTTAACGCTGTGAGCGCTTTACGACCTACGGGAATGAGGCGCTCTTTGTTACCTTTACCTTTGACTAATATTTCGCCGCTTGCGGCGTTTATATCGCGTAAGTTGGTGCCAACTAACTCGCTAATACGCAGCCCAGATGAATACATAAGCTCCATCATAGCTTTGTCTCGTATGGCTAATGGGTCGTCATCGTTAATCTCTAGTAGGCTTGCCATCTGATCTACATCAAGATTTTTAGGCAAAGGCTTAGAAAATTTAGGCCCTTTAATACCTTGTGCCGGATTATGATAATGCGCGTGCTGAGCAATGTTTTTGGCTTTTAAAAATTTATACAAACTACGAATGCAGCTTAATTTTAAACTAATGGTGCGCCCACTTAATTGCTTTGAACGAAGCGCCATGCTGTAGCGGCGAATATGCTCGCCTTGTACGCCAAACCAGTCATCACATAATTTACTAAAATACAGGGCGGCAAAGTTTAGTTGGCTAACATATTGATTTACAGTGTGCTCTGAGTACTGTCTTTCGTATTTTAAATAGTCACTAAATAAATGAATGGGTGTACGCCAATGCTCACTTAATTGCTCAGTGTTAGGCGTCTCGTCGCTCATGCCAATTCCAACAGCCTAAGTTGCAATGCATGAACAAAATCAAGCACGAATAGGTTATCTTGTGCGGGTTCAAAATGGTTTTCATCATGGCTGCCAAAGGCCAATATAGCGACCGGTTTTTCAGCGTAACCAATAAGGTAAATAGCAGAAGATTGCGTGTTTTCGCAAAATAATAGCTCACGCTCTTGCTGATTAACGCGTCCTAAGTAGTGCCCAAATTGGCTAAGGCGGTGCTCAATAAGCCCATCTAAAGTGTTGTTGTATTTAACCAACCTACACTCGCTAATGTGTGGGCTGGTACAAATAATATTGCGCAAATTTGCGGCAAGCGTATTAAAGTCGTAGTTTGTCCACAGTTGGCGATGGCATTGGCTAAACAAGCGATACACTAGCTCATTTTGCGTAGCGTGTTCGCTCATACTGTGTATTTGATTTTTTAACTGAGTATTGTGCTCGCGCAATTGGCGCTGTTGTATGTGCACAAGCGAGGTGGCACCTTGCGTTTTGTGGTGTAACTCAAGTTGTGCAAGCAGCTCTGGCTGTTCTATTAAAAAATCAGGGTGGCGCGCTAAATACTCAGCGACTTGCTCTTTTGTTAGCTCGCTCATAAGGCAACTTGCCCATCAAATACATGCTCGGCTGGGCCGGTCATGCGGACAGGGTGACCTTCGCCGCTCCAACGTACTTGTAAAGTGCCGCCGGGTAAATCAACTTGTACCGTGGTGTTAAGTTTGCTTTGAATGTGGCCAATTACCATTGCTGCGCAGGCACCCGTGCCACACGCTAGGGTTTCACTAACGCCGCGTTCCCACACTCTAAGTTTAATATGATCTTGCGATACCACTTGCATAAAGCCAATATTGGCACGATTTGGAAAACGTTCGTGGTTTTCAAGCAGCGGACCAAGTACCTCAACTTGTGCGGTAGCTATATCGTCAACTTCTAACACACAATGCGGGTTACCCATAGACACAGCGCCACTAAATACTGTGTGCTCTTGAGCTCTTATTATATAAGTAAGTTCTCGCTTGCTGGCTTTAAGCGGGATTTTAGCTGGCTCAAAATTAGGATGGCCCATGTTTACCGTCACTTGGCCGTCTTTTTCTATGTATAGCGTGAGGTTGCCCGACTTAGTCGAGACACTAATTTTGTGCTTGTTAGTTAAGCCTTTCATGCGCACAAAGCGGGCAAAACAGCGTGCGCCATTTCCGCATTGTTCTACTTCATTGCCATCGGCATTAAATATACGGTAATGGAAGTCGAGATCAGGGGAGTAAGGGGCTTCAACCATAAGTAATTGGTCAAAGCCAATACCAAAGTGGCGATCAGCCAGTTTTTTGATTTGATCGCGAGACAAAAATACATTTTGTGTAATGTTATCAATTACAACAAAGTCGTTGCCTAAGCCGTGCATTTTGGAAAAATTAACTAACATAGCGCTCTAATTCGGGTTTGCTCTGCGCTAATCATGCCACAGAGCAGCGCCTTAACAAAAACGTTTATGGTAAAATTTTCTCACCTTGATAAAGGCTCTCGATGGTTTCGCGTTGGCGAATAAGGTGGTGTTGCTCACCATCTACCATTATTTCGGCCACGCGTGGGCGAGAGTTGTAGTTTGAACTCATTGTAAAACCATAGGCACCAGCACTTCGCTGCGCCAATAAGTCGCCTTGTTTAAGGGCTAGTTCGCGGTCTTTTCCTAAAAAGTCGCCGGTTTCGCACACTGGGCCCACAATATCAAAGTTATGTATTGGGGTGTCGTCATCGCGCACCGATACAGGAATGATTTTTTGCCATGCCTGATAAAGCGAAGGGCGAAGCATGTCGTTCATACCTGCATCGACAATGGCAAAAAATTTATCTTGGTTTTGCTTAATAAACTCAACTTGCGTTACTAAAATTCCAGCATTAGCGGCTATAGCGCGCCCTGGCTCAAAAATAAGTTCAAGGTGTTTGTAATTG
The DNA here is from genome assembly GCF_028599215.1 of Pseudoalteromonas sp. Angola-30. Lineage (NCBI taxonomy): Bacteria > Pseudomonadati > Pseudomonadota > Gammaproteobacteria > Alteromonadales > Pseudoalteromonadaceae > Pseudoalteromonas > Pseudoalteromonas sp. Angola-30. Next base: position 32,278 of record NZ_JAQREI010000017.1, on the reverse strand, counting down.
GCTAAGCGCTCGGTAACTTGCGCAGCATATTCACTTGGGTGAGGAGGCTGTTCATCATTGTAAGGAACGCCTAACCCGCCGCCAATATCTAAATGAGTAAGCTCAATACCATTTGCTTTAAGCTCATCTATTAATGCCATTAGCTTATCAAGCGCTTCTAAAAAAGGTTTAACCTCAGTTAATTGCGAGCCTATGTGGCAATCTACACCAGTGACTTTTAGACCAGGTAAAGACGCCGCATGCTGATAAACGCTCACAGCCGTTTGAATATCGATACCAAATTTGTTTTCTTTTAAACCGGTAGAAATATACGGGTGTGTTTTGGCATCTATATCAGGGTTTACACGAATAGAAATAGGGGCTTCTAAATTTAACTCGCACGCTACCTCAGAAATACGCTCAAGCTCTGAGGCCGACTCAACGTTAAAACATTTAATACCTAACTTTAGTGCATAAGCAATTTCGTCGGCGGTTTTAGCCACACCTGAAAACACCACTTTACTGGCATCACCGCCAGCTTTTATTACACGCGCCAGCTCACCTTTAGACACTATGTCAAACCCTGAGCCTAAACGCGCTAATATATTTAATACTGCAATATTAGAATTGGCTTTAACTGCGTAGCACACCAAACTTTTATGATTTTTAGTGGCATTTGCAAAGGCTAAATAATGGCGCTCAAAAGTAGCACGCGAGTACACATAACACGGCGTACCATAGTGCTGAGCAATTGTGGCAATGCTGACATCTTCGGCAAATAATTGATTGTTTTGATAGTTAAAATAATCCATTTATTGCTCCTGCACTTGCTCTGTGTTGGTTTTTTTTACGGGCGTTGGCTGTGCCGTATTAGGGGGGGGGGTTTGCTCAGCCTGTTGCTCTGGTAAATACAAAGGCCCGCTTTGGCCGCAGCCAGCTAATGCACTTAGCAGTAAAGTACTTATATATAGTCGTTTTAATTGTAAGGTATGTGTCGCTTTCATTAGATTAATACGGTTGCTGGCTTTATAATCGCAGAGTAACAGAATATCTAAAAAATGCAGCTATTCGCGGATGATTTTATTCCTGTTACACTAGCTGTATATAAACCGTACCCAATATTAGGCAGCTCGCCTGCAAAGGAAAATTACAATGACTGAACACGAATATCACCAATTAGCCGAAGCTCTTATGTTCACAATTGAAGAGCAAGTTGATGATTGCGAAGCAGATTTAGACTACGAATCGGCAGAGGGTATTTTAGAAATAATTTTCCCTGATAAAAGTAAAATTGTAATTAACAAACAAGCGCCTTTGCATCAAGTGTGGGTTGCGACTAAATTTAATGGCCACCATTTTGAAATGCGTGACGGCCAGTGGATTGATAACCGCTCTGGCGCAGAGTTTTGGGAGTTTATGAACCAAGCGTCTACTCGCCAAGCTGGCCAAGAAATTAAGTGGCAATCAAGCTTATGAGTTTAGAGTTTGCACAATATCCAGCGCAAGGTGAGCACAAAGCCACTGTTATTTGGTTACATGGTTTAGGCGACTCGGGCGATGGCTTTGCTCCGGTTGCACCGCAACTTAACTTACCCAGTGAGCTTGGTATACGATTTATTTTTCCGCATGCGCCTATTCAACCGGTCACCATAAATGGTGGCATGGAAATGCGCTCGTGGTACGACATTAAATCTATAGAATTAGACAAACGTGCCGATGAACAAGGCGTGAGAGATTCAGCCGAAAAAGTGCAAGCCCTGATCAATCAAGAAATTGAAAATGGTATACCTGCCGATAAAATTATTTTGGCGGGCTTTTCGCAAGGGGGCGTGGTGTCTTTACATTTAGCGCCGCGATTTGAGCACAAACTTGCAGGTGTTATGGCGCTGTCTACTTATATGTGCGTGCCTGAAAAGCTAGCGCAAGAAGCAAAGCATACTGATTTAAATGTATTTATGGCTCATGGTAGCCAAGATAATGTAGTGCCGCATAGCGCGGGTAGAAGTGCGTTTGAAGTATTAACAGCACATAACATGGATGTAAGCTGGCAAGAATACCCTATGGCTCATCAGGTTTGCGCAGAAGAACTGCAAGCTATTCGCCAATGGTTAATTGCCCGTTTAAGCTAATTTGGAGCCGCTGAGGTCAATATGAGTCAAAAAATAGTTATTAAAGCAAATGTAAAACGCGAACCACAAAATAGTGTACCTAATGTAAGCTACGAGTGGCATTGGCGTCGTATTGCGAGTGTTTCTATGTTGGTAGCAATGACCTCGGCAGCGGTTGTGTATGGCTTAACTAGCTCGGTAAATGCCGAGCAGGGCGAGCAACCTAATGAGCAATCGCCGTATTCACATTTAAGCGACAACACAGCAGATAATGTCGAGCCCACGGTGAGTGTAAATGACGAGCAAACGCGCCCAAATGAGCTTACAAATGATATAGCAGATGTTGCGCCAGCGGTGCTTGAAGATGAAAGCGTTAATAATACTTCGTTAGCGCAAAGCAATAATGAGCAAACGGATAGAGAGCCAATTGCTAACGTTCAAAGCAATCAAGTTTCTGTTATTGAGCAATCAGATACTGAACTCGCTGAGCCTATCGCTAATCAGCCGCTTACAAGCACGCAGTTAAGCGCATCACCCAATGAACAGTTCCCAGATATTGAAAACGACGACGGATCGCTAACTAGCAGTGAAGGTTTTTCATCTAATGCGCACATTGCCAGTGTTGCGTTAGGCGCACAAATTGATACAGGTAAAATTAGCCGTGCAGTGCTTACTCGCAAAGTAAGTAAGCGCGAGCCCACTAATGTATTTGCTGCAGATATCCGCTTAAATCAGTTTGAAGAGGCACTTTCGTTTTTTAGTGAGCTTAAAAACCTACAAGGCCAACAAGTAAAGCATGTATGGTCTTATGAGGGTGAAACCATGGCTGAGATTTCACTTAATGTTACCTCGCCGCGCTACAGAACGTACTCAACCAAAAATATTATGAATACACAAACAGGCCATTGGCGTGTAGATGTTGTTGATGAGCAAGGTAATTTAATTGCTCAAAAAGAATTTAGAATTTTAGCTAATTAAGCTTGGCTATTAGCTGTAACTATTTGGATACCCCTATGACAGAAAAAACAAAGTTAGTACGCATTGCAACCCGTAAAAGTGCTTTAGCGCTTTGGCAGGCTGAATTTGTAAAAGCACAGCTTGAGCATTTTCATGCTGATGTGCGCGTAGAATTAGTCCCTATGTCTACTCAAGGGGATATTATTTTAGATACACCGCTTGCTAAAATTGGTGGTAAAGGCTTGTTTGTTAAAGAACTTGAGCAAGCAATGTTAGATGGCCGCGCGGATATAGCAGTGCATTCAATGAAAGATGTACCCGTTGAATTTCCAGAAGGCTTAGCACTGCACACAATTTGTGAGCGTGAAGACCCGCGCGACGCGTTTGTATCAAATAACTTTGCCAATTTAAGCGAATTACCAAAAGGCGCTGTAGTAGGCACTTCTAGCCTTCGTCGTCAGTGCCAAATTAGAGCTTTGCGCCCTGATTTAGTCATTAAAGACTTACGTGGTAATGTTAATACCCGTTTAGCTAAGCTAGATGATGGCCAGTACGATGCGATTATTTTAGCTGCAGCCGGACTGCTACGTTTAAAAATGGACGAGCGTATTGCTGATTATATTGAGCCTGAGGTATCTCTACCTGCTAACGGACAAGGTGCTGTCGGCATTGAATGTCGTATTGACGATGAAGTAACAAAAGCCTTACTGGCCCCGCTTGAGCATACCCAAACACGTATTCGTGTAAATGCAGAGCGTGCTATGAATCGTCATTTAGAAGGTGGCTGCCAAGTACCAATTGGTGCCTACGCATTAGTTGATGGCGAGCAAGTGCACTTACGTGGCCTAGTGGGTGCAGTAGATGGTAGTGAAATTTTACATGACGAAGTAACCGGTCATATAAATGATGCCGAAGCTATCGGTGTGCAGCTAGCTAAAAAGTTATTAGCGCAAGGCGCCGACAAAATATTAGCAGAAGTATATAGAGACGCATAAATGACACATATCCTGATAACTCGGCCCGAAGGAAAAGGCGCAGCCCTTGCTCAGCAACTTGAGCAAGCGGGTTATCAGGCGTCATTATTTCCTGTTTTAAAAATATCCTACCTTACGCCTTCTACTGCCGAGCTAAGCCCGCTAATTAATGCCGATAAAATTATTTTTATCTCTCAAGATGCCGTTACTGCCCTTGCGCAATTAAAGCCAACAATAAATACCAAAGCGCAATTTTACGCAGTAGGTCAGCAAACTGCAGATACTATTTATGCGTTATTTGGCGTGCGCGCAGCAGTGCCTAAACTGCATGATTCTGAAGGGTTATTGGCGCTAAACTCGTTAGCTGAGGTTGATGGTAGCAATATTGTATTAGTAAAAGGCCAAGCGGGGCGCCCTGATATTGCCAAAACCTTAAAGGTGCGTGGGGCATTTTTAAATAACTGTGTGGTATACAAGCGCGAGCCAATAAGCGCTGAAAAAACCAACTGGACAGACCACTGGCAAAGCCTGAAAGTACAAGGTATAGTCATAACCAGTAATGCAGCAGTTGATGCAATATTTAATAACCTGACTGAACAACAGTTACAGTGGTTACAACAGTGCCGATTTTATGTTGCTAGCGAGCGTATAGCCGCTTATTTACAACAGCAACAGGTAAGCTCGGCTAATATACACATTGCCGCAGGGGCAAGCGATACCGCTATGTTTTCCTGCATAAAACAGCAAGGTAGCAAGATGAGCGAACAGTCAAAGCCAGTAACGGCAGATAATAAAACCTCAGCAAAGCCAACAATGTCTTCAGATAAAAAAGCAGCTGAAAAAGCACCAAGTGTGACGAATAATAAGCAAAAAATAAGTAAAGTGGCAGTCCTTGCGCTGATCATCTCGCTTACTGTAGCGTGCGGTGTGGGGTATGAGTTTTACCAAAAACTCAATGCAGGTAAAGCCCAAAATGTAGCTGTTAATGAACTAAAAGAAGAAAACGCGTTATTGTCACAAGAGTTACAGGCGCTCAAATCGGCACAATCTAATCTTCAGCAAGCATTGTTCAATAGTGAACAAAAAGTGGCTGCTGCGCTTAATGAAAGTGCAGAGAGTAACCAGCAACAATTAAAAGCTGCATTGCAACAAGCTCAGCAGCAAGGCGCTTCACTAAACCCGCAAGAAGTAACCAGCTTACAACGTATGGCTGAGTTTAAACTGTGGGCTGAAAAAGATTACCAAGGTGCCAGCGCTGTACTTAAACGCTTAGATGCCTTATTGAGTGAACACCCAGGTACTGTTGCAGTTCGCCAAGCAATAACACAAGACATTCAAACATTAGATAGCTTAAAACCTATCCCAACAGAAGCCATTTACTTAAAACTTAATAGCGTGTTATCAAACATAGATAACCTTGCATTTAATGCCGTTAACATACCGCAAGAAGCAACAGAAATTGAAAAAAATGCCTTGAGTGAAGATGTAAGCGATTGGCAGCAAAACCTAAGTAATAGCTGGAATAAGCTAGTTGATAGCTTTATTACTATTCGCCAGCACGAAGGGGTTGCTATAGAGCCACTGCTAACCGATCAGGAGCGCCACTTAATTAATCAACGTATTAAATTAAATGTGACGCAAGCTCAAGATGCATTAATGAGCAAACAAGCGAGCATTTATTTTAGTGCCATAAGTGAGGCAAAGCGTCTTGTTAATGAGTACTTTAAACAAGATGACGAGGCGACAAAAGTGGTTATAAATGCACTAACTAGCCTAGAAAAAGAGCCATTAAACTTTAACCCTGAAGTAAACCTACAAAGTACGCAGCAGGTTAAGGAGTGGGCGCAATGATAGGGCTTATAGTATTAATTGTTGCGATTGTTTTAGTTTTAGCGATTACGCCATTTGTACTGGATGAAAAAGGCTATGTGCTGATCTCGTTTAACAACACCACGATTGAAGGCACGATTGTATCGTTTTGTATTATGGCGGTAATTAGTGCAACTATTTTGTTTTTAACTTACAAATTAGTGCGCTATTTATTGTCGATTTATCATAATACTAAACATGGTTTTTTTGCGCGTAGCGAAGAGCGAAAGCAAGCAGCTATAGAGCAAGCCTTATGGAGTGCGATAAACGATGATTACGAGCTTGTAGAGCAAACGTTATCAGGTAATAGTGTACCCAGTAAGTTTGAAGATATACGCTTAGCGCTATTAGCAAAAGCAGCGCTTGCTAATAACCAAACTGACAAAGCTCTAGAGCGTTTATTTGAAATTAGCCCAGAGCAGCAACTTAACGTTGCTAAACTTTGGATAGCCAGTGGCGATAGCAGTGCAATAGAATCGCAAATGCGTGCTAACAGCGATTCAAAAAAAGCGACACCACTTGAGCTTAAGCTATACGCCGAAATACTTGTACAGCAACAGCACTTTAGTGCGCTTGAAGACTTTTTACCGCGTTTACTTCGTAAAAAAGTCCTTAACGATGCGCAGTGGACACAGCTGTTTAATGCCTATTTTAATGCACAAGCTAGCGATAAAATCACTGAAAAATATAAACAACTTCCTAAAAAGCTACAAGCTCATGCTAATACAGCTTACTTAATGCAAATGGCTAAAGTGGGCCAATTAAGTGCGATTGAAAGTGACTTAATTAAAATGGTGAAGCACGACGAGCAACATGCTCAGCTGGCTAATATATTAAGTAACGCCACCTCGGCAGAGGCTGTAAAGCTTCAAAGTAGTATTCAAGAGCGCCTGAAAAAAGATGATGCAAACAACGCATTATTACTCTCGCTTGCGTGTTTAGCTAATGCCCAAGGCGATTATGAGTTAGCCGCAAAGGTTTTTGATAAAGCCTTGAATATCGAAAACAAAAAGCAATTTGCTCAGCAAGCAGCGCTTAGCTATAAAAATACCGCACAAGCCGATAAAGCACTCGTTTTGTATCAATAAAGGCTACACTTATACTTTTGCAGCTTTGATATTCGGGAGCATTGGGTTGAAACACTTTTTTATTGTCACTGTAAGTTTAGCGTGCGCTTACTTTTTTACCGGATATTTTAGTAATTTACTATTAGCGATAGATGGCTACGCAGTGGCTGTGTGGCCGCCTTCGGGAATTGCGCTTGCTGGCTTTTTAATTTGGGGCAGAAAGAGCTTACTAGGTATTGTTTTAGGGGCTTTTTTTACTAACCTCATTCATTTAGAAAGCGCCTCAGCGATATTTCAATTAAGTGTATTTATGCATGCTGCGGCTGTTACCTTTGCTGCTACTTTACAAGCATGGGTAGGTAGCCAATTGGTCACTAAAGTGATTAAAGCACCACTCGACTTATCTTCTTTAAAGCACTGTATTCAAAGCCTCGTTGTTGCCGGCCCATTGTGCTGTGTTATAGCTGCAGGTGTAGGCACCAGCTTATTAATTTTTAATGGCGTTATTGTGTCTCAAGCCGGTTGGGATACGTTTATAGCGTGGTGGATAGGCGACAGTATTGGAGTGCTTGTTTTTACTCCGCTTATGCTAGCGGCATTTAACTATTCACAGGTAAATTATCGCCTACAAGTTATACTGCCCTCACTGTTAATTTATATGGTTATAAGTATTAGCTTTTATGGCGCGGCCAGTGTAAAAAAAGAAAAAAACATTCAAAAAGAAGAGCTGAAAATATTAGCCACTCAAGATGCTATCAACAATAAAATTAACGAAATAACAGCACACCTCGCCTTACTGGCGACCTTTTTTTCTAGTAGTGACGATGTGAGCTTTACTGAATTTAAGCAGTTTACTTCTAAGCAGCTTAGTTACAGCGAAGAAATTTTAGCATTTGAGTGGGTGCCCTACTTACCAAGTGAAAACCTAGCTCAGTATATAGAGGCTAATAACAACACAGAGCTGGCTAAATATAGCTTAAAAGAAAGAGCAAAAGATGGCAGTTGGCAGGCCGCACCCCCACGAGATTTTTACTACCCCGTACAATACGCACATCCTTTGTCGGGAAATGAAGATGTAATTGGCTTTGATCTTGCCTCAAATGAGGTAAGGCGATCTGCATTAATAAAAGCAAAAGTGTTAAATGAGTTGGTGATCAGTGAGCCAATAAATTTAGTACAAAACGAAGCTGAGCGCGGCGTGTTGTTTTTTCATCCGGTGTTTGGCAACAATATTACCGAAGACGATTTTAAAGGTTTTGTGGTAGCCGTTGTTAGTTTAGAAAGACTATCAAACGCGGTGTTATTTGATCAAAACAACGGCGTTGCAGTGAGCTTTACAGACACCACAACAGAGAATAATGCACAGCCTATTTTTATTGCCGATCATCAACAACTATTGCCGTTAAAAGACTATAAGTTATTGGTAGGTAAGCGGGTGTGGCAGGTGGAGCTGCATCAGCCAATGCAACGAGAGTCATGGTTAGTTTACTGGCTTGCACAAATAGCAGGCATGTTATTTGTTTGGCTGCTTATTACCTTTTTAATATCGGTAACGGGTACCAATATTCGTATACGTGAGCAGGTAGCAAAACAAACAAAAATTTTACGCTTAGAAAAGCAAAAGGCCGATGAAGCCAATGAAATAAAAAGCCAGTTTTTAGCAAATATGAGCCACGAAGTTCGCACGCCTATTAATGGTATTAAAGGGCTGCATTATTTAGCCCTACAGCAAAACGATTGGCAGCAAGCTCGCAGTTATATTGAACAAGCGGATGGGGCACTGGGCGTATTGCTAAGAGTATTAAATGATGTGCTCGATTTTTCTAAAATGGAAGCAGGCAAACTTGATTTAATTCAAGAGCCAATTGATGTAGGCACACTCAGTGAAGAAGTGGCTAATTTACTGCAGTTTGATATAGAAGCAAAGTCGCTAGAATTTATGCTTGATTACGATAAATCAAGTAACTTGGTTATCAACACCGACCCAATACGCTTAAAACAAGTTTTGCTAAATCTAATCAATAATGCCATTAAGTTTACAGCCAAAGGCAGCATCACGCTTAAAGTGTGGCAATCTAAAAAAATGACTTACTTTAGCGTTAATGATACCGGTATTGGTATTAGTAAAGAGGCGCAAAAACAGCTATTTAAACCGTTTGCACAAGCAGATAGCTCTACCTCGCGTCAATATGGCGGCACGGGCTTAGGTTTAAGTATATGCAAAAAGCTTGTAGAGTTGATGGGCGGAGAAATTGATTTAATAAGCCACGAAGGGCACGGTTCTACGTTTACTTTTAGCCTGCCAATTTATTCGCCGCTACCAAAGGCTGAGCAAATAAAGCAACAATATGATGAGATAGATGTTAGTACGCTTTCTTTTGCAGATTATAAATTATTGCTTGTTGAAGATAACCCATTAAATCAGCACGTCGCGAGCGCTATTTTAAAAACCAAAGGGTGCGTTGCTGATATTGCTAATGATGGTTTTGAGGCGATTGAAAAGCTGACAGAGCATACCTACGACATTGTGCTTATGGATATACAAATGCCAAAAATGGATGGCCTTGAAGCCACGCGAGTTATTCGTAATGAACTTGGTTTGTTTGACCTACCTATTATTGGCTTATCTGCTAATGCCCACGATGACGATGTTAAAAAAGCAGTTGCCAGCGGTATGGATAATTATATTACTAAACCCATTGAAGCAAATACCTTATTCAAAACACTCTGGCATCACTTAGCTCATCAAAATAAGTGAACAAAAACCTAATTTTGTTCACTTTTTGAGTAAAAAGCAGACATATGACCGCTAATATTTACTTTAACTGCTCTACACTTGAAAAATAACTGTACCTGCGTATCATGCGCGCAATTTTAACCTAACCGAGTCGCTATTATGATAAATAAAAAATTACCTCTGCTAGATATTCATCGTCATTTAGATGGCAATGTACGTGCGCAAACCATACTAGAGCTTGGTCGACAGTTTAATATTACGCTACCTGCTGATAACGTAGAGGCGCTTATCCCTCATGTGCAAGTTATTGATCCTGAGCCTGATTTAATGGCATTTTTGCAAAAGCTCGACTGGGGTGTAACGGTACTGGGCGACTACGACGCCTGTAGACGCATTGCAGTTGAAAACATAGAAGATGCTCAAGCGCAGGGACTTGATTATGTAGAGCTTCGCTTTAGCCCGTATTATATGGCACAAAGCCAAGGCTTACACCCGCAAGGGGTGGTTGAGGCCGTGGTTGATGGTATTAAATCGGCTACTCAAGGCGCCAATATTAAAGCAAACTTAATTGGTATTATGTCGCGTACTTACGGTGTTAAAACCTGCCAGCAGGAGCTTGACGCATTACTTGCCTTTAAAAATGATTTAGTGGCGATTGATTTAGCCGGAGATGAAATTGGTTTTCCGGGAGAGCTTTTTGTCGAACAATTTAAGCAAGTAAGAGACGCTTACCTGGCCGCTACCATTCATGCCGGTGAAGCGCTGGGCGCAGCGAGTATTTGGCAAGCCATTAATGAATTAGGTGCAAGCCGTATAGGTCATGGGGTAAAAGCAATTGAAGACCCTAAATTAATGGACTACCTGCGCGATAACCGCATTGGTATTGAGTCGTGCTTAACCAGTAATATTCAAACCAGTACCGTAAACGATTTAGCTAAACACCCTCTTAAACAGTTTTTAGATCACGGTATTTTAGCGTGTATTAATACCGACGATCCGGCTGTAGAGGGCATTGAAATTGAGCATGAATATTTAGTGGCTGCGCCAAAGGCGGGTTTAACACAAGCCGATATGCATAAGGCACAAGCTAATGCCTTAGAGATTGCATTTTTAAGCGACAGCGATAAAAACGCATTAACTGCGCTTGCTGCAGCACGTTAAACACGCTTAATACAAAAAATGCCGCTTATTAGCGGCATTTTTTATGTTAGCTTACTTTTGTTTGGCAGCTCACGTAATTATCAAACAGTGCTTTTAATACATCGCTTCGGCCAATCAGCCCTATCACGGTATCACCCTCAACAACGGGGTAGTTTTTTGGCTTTCCTGTTTTCATTTGCTCAGCAAGCTCGATAATGTTGGTATCGGCATTAACGGTTACAACATCGGTTTGCATAAGCTGCGAAACTTTTACAACGCCATCGCAAAAATAGCTGCTTCGCATTAATGGTTTTAACAGCTCTTGCTCAGATATAAAGCCAACCAGCGATTTATTGTCATCAAATACTGGTGCACCTAATAAGTTAAACTTTTGCAGCTCACTAATGGCGGTGGTCATTTCGGTATTTGGGGTAATGTGTGGCAACTTACGTTGCATAAAATCTTTTACTTTTGTATTTAACATTTGGGTCTCTCCCGCTGATGTTCTATACAAAGTATGGTTTATAGATAGGAATTTAGGAAATTGTTTATACTGATTAAAGTAATAGGTTATACCAATTAATAGCTTAAATTTGATAGAAATAACAAAGGCGCCATGGGGCGCCTTTGTATTATAAATAAAAATTTATTTTATAAACGCGAATGCATCGGCGTACATGTTTTCGCGAACAGCACCGTGAGCAATAAAGTCATCACGGACAATGCCAATCATGTCAAAGCGACCAGCCATATAAATGTCGTAAGGTTCTAACGACACAATATCTTGCATGACTGCTTTGTGTACAAACCCGGTGTGGCCTTGCCAATTAGCAGATGGGTTTTCTACAACAGGAATAAATTTAAAGTGCTCGTTACTCTCTGCCCATGCTTGCATTTCGCTGTGAGCATACAATGCAGACTCTTCTTTAACACCCCAGTAAAATAATACCGGGCGGTCGCAGTTAATTTCAGCTAAGTGATCAGCCATTGATTTTGCATAAGAAAAACCAGTGCCGCCAGCCAATAAAATAATAGGGCGCTCGCATTGTAGGCGTAGTTGCGATACACCAAGGCCGGCTTCTATATCTACCGGTGTATTATTTTGATGCGCATTACGCAAATGCTCAAGCGATTGCATTGCGTATGAATCGGCTTTAGATGCGCCAATATGAAGCTCTATTTCATCACATTGCGATGGACGACTTGCAATCGAAAATGCGCGCTTGTCTTTTTCGCCAAGTACAAGTTGCATGTATTGGCCAGCTTCAAACGTAACAGGTTGTTGAGGCTTTAAAATTACTTTATGAACAAATTCTGTAAGTGGGCTGATGGCAACAACTTCAGCTTTTAATGTTTGCATTTTTTACCTTTTAGCAGCGTTTACGCAGATATGCAGTTAAGTGGAGCAATATTAACATATCTGCGGGGTTATTTTATAGCCTGTTTATATTCACTAAGCGTGCTTAAAGTATATCGAGACTTTGCCAAATTTCGTCAACACGATCTTTTGTCGCTTTATCCATGACAATTGGCTCGCCCCATTCGCGGTCGGTTTCACCTGGCCACTTATTTGTTGCATCCATGCCCATTTTTGAGCCAAGCCCAGATACAGGCGATGCAAAATCGAGGTAATCTATTGGCGTGTTTTCAATTAATGTGGTGTCGCGCGCAGGGTCCATACGGGTAGTGATGGCCCAAATAACATCGTTCCAGTCACGGGCATTTACATCATCATCGCAAACAATAACAAACTTAGTGTACATAAACTGACGTAAAAACGACCATACGCCCATCATTACGCGCTTAGCATGGCCTGGGTATTGTTTTTTCATGGTTACCACGGCCATACGGTAAGAGCAGCCTTCGGGTGGCAAATAAAAGTCGACGATTTCTGGAAACTGCTTTTGCAATATAGGCACAAACACTTCGTTTAATGCCACACCTAAAATAGCTGGCTCATCAGGTGGACGGCCGGTAAATGTACTATGGTAAATTGGGTTTTTACGGTGTGTTAAATGGGTCACTGTCATCACAGGAAAGTCATCAACTTCATTGTAATAACCCGTGTGGTCGCCATACGGCCCCTCGGGAGCCATTTCGCCAGGCATAATGTAGCCTTCAAGTACTATTTCGGCACTGGCAGGGACCTGTAAGTCATTTGAAATAGACTTAACCACTTCTGTTTTACTACCGCGCAGTAAGCCAGCAAAGGCATATTCGCTTAACGTGTCTGGCACAGGTGTCACCGCACCTAAAATAGTGGCAGGATCAGCCCCTAATGCAACCGAAACTGGGTACGGTTCGCCGGGGTTTTCTTTACACCATTCTTGAAAATCGAGTGCGCCACCGCGATGCGATAACCAACGCATAATTATTTTATTTTTACCTAATAGCTGCTGGCGGTAAATACCCAAATTTTGGCGCTTTTTATAAGGCCCTTTGGTAACAGTTAAACCCCAAGTAATAAGGGGGGCGGCATCTCCAGGCCAGCAGTGCTGTATTGGTAACTTAGCTAAATCTACCTCGTCACCTTCTAGAACAACCTGTTGGCACGGTGCTTTTTTAACTTCTTTAGCCGGCATATTGAGTACTTGTTTAAATACCGGGATTTGCCCTAGTGCTTCTTTAATCCCTTTTGGTGGCTCGGGCTCTTTTAAAAAAGCGAGTAGCTTGCCAACTTCACGCAGCTCGCTTACATCTTCTTGGCCCATGCCCATAGCAACGCGCTTAGGAGTACCAAATAAGTTTGCAAGCACAGGCATACTGTGACCTTTTGGGTTTTCGAACAATAATGCGGGGCCTTTAGCACGTAATGTACGATCGGCTATTTCGGTCATTTCAAGATACGGGTCGATTTCTTGAGTAATACGTTTAAGTTCGCCTTTTTTTTCAAGCAAATCGATAAAATCACGTAAATCTTTATATTTCATGGTAGGCCGCTACTAAGCAAAAAGTGAAAGTATTATACCCAACTAAACAACAAATGCATGTGCAGTTGTTTAGCGTAAAAACAGGCTATTTATTACGATGAGAAAAAAGAAAAAGTTTAAATCGCGAACGACAAAATTATAAGGCGTCTGCTTGTTGAAGTTGGCAGTGGTATTTATTACCTGAAACAATCAACATCGCTTCATCGGCTTTAGACCAAAATAGCACTCGCTCATTAATATACTTTACCCCTGATGCGCTCGGCTCTTTATTAAGCGTATATGTTTGCTCATTTAAAGTAAGTGTTGCCCCCGCTCCTTGGTGGGCTAATTCTACTACGCGCTCGTTGCATAAGTAGTGGGTACTTTTAGACTCATTACTACAGGCTGATAAAACCAGCATGCTTGTAAAAATAACCACCAATGCTTTCATTTATATCCCCTAAGTAAGTTTGCCATTGATAAAAATCAGTGCGTTTAATCAGCATAACAAAGCAAAATTAACCGTTGGTGAAAATTACGGATTACGCTATGTTGATAGCATTATTTTTTAGCTAGGAAGCAACATGGCAGGCATTAACCTTTTAACATTACTTGATGATATAACCACTTTACTTGATGACATTGCCACAATGAGTAAAGTCGCCACTAAAAAAACAGCCGGTGTACTTGGTGACGACTTAGCACTTAATGCTCAGCAAGTTACAGGGGTTACAGCCGACCGCGAATTACCCGTAGTTTGGGCTGTGGCAAAGGGCTCATTTTTAAATAAAGCCATTTTGGTGCCTGGTGCATTGCTCATAAGTGTATGGCTGCCTTGGTTAATAACCCCGCTGCTAATAATCGGTGGCTTATTTTTATGTTTTGAAGGCGCTGAGAAAGTATTTGCTCGGTTTTTACCTCACCCCGAAAAAGAGGCTGATGAGTCGCTACAATTAGACCCAGCTGAGTATGAAAAGCAAAAAGTAAAAGGAGCCATACGCACCGACTTTATTCTCTCAGCCGAAATTATAGTGATCACCTTAGGAACGGTTGCAGGTGCCACACTTGTAAATCAGGCGCTTGTACTGTGTGTTATAGCCGTATTAATGACCATAGGTGTATACGGCCTTGTAGCCGGTATTGTAAAGCTTGATGACGCGGGGTTGTATTTGCTTAATCAATCAAAGGTGTCGGCTAATAAATTTAAAGAGATGCTTGGTAAGGGGCTATTAGCTGCAGCACCAAGGCTTATGCAATTTTTAGCCTTTGCCGGCACAGTAGCCATGTTTTTAGTCGGTGGCGGCATTTTATCCCATGGTATTGAGCTACTACATCATTGGCAATTAGAAGTAATAGCCATAGGTAAGTCGTTATTAAATGGCACCGGCGAAACACTAGCTCCCCTTATATTTGACGGATTACTAGGAGTAGTAGCAGGGCTATGCATTGTTATTCTGCATTTAGTTTGGAGTAAGCTTACTAACCCTAAGCATTAGATTTATAACCCTATTAATTTACGCCTGTTTACATAAAGGGAAGAAGTATGGTGTATATTTTTGTTAAAAGTATGTAACATAAAAGCTCAATCAAAAATAAATAAAAGGAACTTTAATGAATAAGTTTTTGGCTTGTCTGTCTTTATTACTGGCTAGTATTTTTAGCTCACATACTACAGCAAGTAACGCCTTGGTACCGATAGAAAGCTTTAGTAAAGATATAGAGTTTGCAGGTGTGAAAATTTCACCTGATGGAAAATACTTAGCTGTAATTACTCGCCCTGAAGGAAAAAATGTATTAATGGTGCTAAGCACTGATACATTTAAAGTAAGTCATGCAATTAGGTTTCCTAATAATGCCCAAGTTGGCAATTATTACTGGGTAAACAATGAAAGAATTGTATTGGCCAAAGAGTACATTAAAGGTTGGAAAGACCATCCCGAATTTCATGGTGAGCTTTTTGGTGTAAATGCTGATGGTAGCCAAGGCAAATACCTAGTGGGTTACCAAGGTGAAATGCAAACAGGAACCCGTATAAAAAAAGCGACACCCATACTTGGTACTTCTTATGTACTAGACCCGCTTATTCATGATAGGCGTAAAATGCTGATTCTGACCTACCCATGGAGCGCTTCAAATGAGCCGAATACAATAGTTTATGAAGTTGATATTTACAGCGGAAAGCGAAAAAGAGTCACTCGCTCACCATCAAGAATGGCAGGCTTTTTAACAGATCATGATGGTAATGTGCGTGTTGCTGTTTCAAACGATGATTATATTAATCAAAAAATTTATACCCGTGAGAAGTCAGGTGGTGAATGGCAACAGCTTGATTTAGGAGAGCTAAAATACACTGATGTTAGCCTCCATGCGTTTGATAGGACGGGTGCTTCTGTTTATGTTACAGCGTCAGAAAATGGCGAAGCAAAGGGGCTTTATAAACTAAATTTAGAGAGCAAAAAGTTTGAGCTTTTGCATAAAGAACCACAGGTCTCTCCAAAAAAAGTGTGGGTAGATGAAGTTTCTAAAGAATTATTCGCAATTGAAAATGAGCTTGGCTATCCAGCCTATTCTTTTATAAATAATTCACATAAAAGTGAGCGCTTAAAGGCATTAATACAATCCCTTCAAGGGCAGCAAGTTCAGCTTGTTAGTAGTACTGAAGATGGTGAGAAGAGTATTATTTTTGCGTCAAGCGATACTAACCCTGGCAGTTACTACTTGTTCGATGCCAAAAAGAATAGCTTACGCTTTTTGTTTGCGACTAAAAGCTGGATCAAGCCAAGTGAAATGGCTATAACCAAACCTGTAAATTATAAAGCGCGTGATGGCTTAACAATATACGGATATTTAACCATCCCTAATAATACTGATGAGAAAAACTTACCTTTAGTTGTTATGCCTCATGGTGGGCCTCATGGACCAAGAGATTGGTGGGGCTATGAGAGCGAAGCTCAGCTATTAGCCAGTAGAGGCATTGCAGTACTAAAAGTTAACTTTAGAGGCTCTGGTGGCTTTGGTCGCAACTTTGAACATGCCGGACATAAAAAATGGGGTGCTGAAATACAATACGACATTATTGACGGTGTAAAATACTTAATAGAGCAAGGCACTGTAAATAAAGATAATATTTGTATAATGGGCGCAAGTTTTGGTGGCTATTCGGCACTACAAAGTGCAATTTTAGAACCTGATATGTTTCAGTGTGCTATTGGTGTAGTTGGGGTGTACGATTTACCGCTAATGTTCGAAGAAGGCGATATCTCTGAACGTGACCGTGGACAGCGCTATCTTAAAAGCGCGCTTGGTACTGATGAGGCACTGTTAAAGCGTTTTTCACCTAGCTACAACATAGACAAGCTTAAAGCGCCAGTTTTAATTGTACATGGTGGGCAGGATGAAAGAGCACCAATTGAGCAAGCTGAGTCTTTAGTTGCAGCGCTAAAAAAAGAAAACCATCCTTACATATACGAGTTACTTGAAGATGAAGGGCATGGCTTTTATAAAGCAGAGCACAGAACGCGCTACTACAAGCAAGTACTTAACTTTTTAGATGAGCATATGACTTTCTAATTATAAGTATGAATGAAGATTGAAAATGGCCAGTTAAACTGGCCATTTTTTATTTGCAGTTTGCTTTATCGCACATTTCCTCTAATTCTATTTTAGCTTTGCTATTACCTTGCGCTATTGCCTGCTCATACCAATGTTTTGCTGTTTGTACATTTTGAGTCACGCCTTGTCCATCTCGGTACATTTGCGCAAGATTGAGCTGCCCCCATTGCGAGCCGGTATTTGCGGCTAGAGTAAAACTCTCAAGCGCATCGCTATACTGTCCGTTTTTAAAATACGTAATGCCCTGTTGGTTATTTTTGTCGAGCTTTAAGCCTTTATATAGCGGTTTTGGTTTTGGCGGAAACATAACAAACCCACCATATAAACTATTTGCTGAGGGGCGCAGTACGTCGTAAATCACCCCGTCGTTGTAAAGTCTTTTTACTTCGCTACGAGGCAAAGTAATTTTGTCATCTGAGAAGTAACCTCTTTGTACTAATAAGCTGGTACGCATTGCAGTAGTAATGCCTTTGTTGCGCTTATAGCTGTAGTTACTTACTTGAAACGTAATAAACTGCTCGTCAAAACTTAAAACTTGCGCAACTTTTAAGTTGGTGAGTGTCCATGGCTCATGAGTAAATTTATCAGCGTGTACTAAATACGTATCGTAGGCTTTAGGGTTAGTTAAGTAGCTTTGCTTTTGCGCTTGCGCTGCAGCGTGTTGTTGGTAAAAAAATAGCCCCACCCATAACGCTAAAAATACCCCTATAAAGTATTTAGGTAGAGTGAAAATTTCAAACATCGGTAACTGCTTTAACTTTACAGGCGCATTATGGCCGCATTGATAGCATTCGTATTTATAGTTTAGTGCTAAAGGTAGAACCGGAATAACCGTAAAGCGTAAAAAACGACTTTGGTTTATTAGGTGATAGGCGCGGCTATGGCAGTTAGGGCAGCACTGTGTTTGTGCAAAATGAGGAAACGAGTGACTCGTATTGAAAAGCAACATGCCCGCACACTCCTTGTTTTATTTAATTTATATAAAGGTAAAACAAGGAGTGCGTTTATCAAAGCGACAAACTGTAAGTAAGTATGTCAGTTATTAGTTAGCCTGCGCTTTCGGTTGAATTGTTGTTTTGGCATCTGCTGCCATTAACGCAAATACAGCATACGCAGCGGTATTTTGGCGCAGTTTAGCAGGCGTTACTTTATCGAGTGTGTCATCAGCTGTGTGATGGTAATCAAAGTAATCAGTGCCATCTTGGGCCAACTCAAATATAGGTGCCGACACCGCTTTTTTTAAGGGGATTAAATCCGGCCCGCCGTTAGCCTGGTTTTTACCAATGTACTCAATGTTTAACGCAGCCAGCTCTTTTGCTATGGCACGCACTACTGGCAGAGAAGCCGCATTAACATTTGACTCAAAACCATATACTACATCGGCGCCAAAGTCCGACTCAGCAGCTGCAACTATATTGTGAAAGTCACTTTTGTGTTGTGCAAAGTAAGCTTTTGCACCCCAAAGCCCAAGCTCTTCTGCTGCAAACAGTACAACACGAATACTGCGCTTAGGGCGTTTAACATCGCTAATGTGTTTAGCCGCAGCCATTGTTAACGCAACACCTGCACCATCATCTAATGCGCCAGTGCCTAAATCCCACGAGTCTAGGTGGCCACCAATTAACACGTATTGTTCTGGATTTTCGGTGCCATTAAATTGGCCTATAACGTTATAGCTTGTGCCTTCTCCTAGGCTTTGTGTTTGTACATTTATATTAACCGTTACCTTTTTGTTTAAAGCCACTAAGCGCGCTATTTGATCCGCATCAGGGTTGGCAATAGTTACGTTAGGTATTTTTTTAACCCCTTCTTTATAGTAACTACCGCCAGTGTGAGCAAAGCGATGGTGAGCTGTGCTCACTGAGCGCATCATGTAAGCAACCGCGCCTTTTTTTGCAGCTTCAATTGCGCCTGTGGCACGTGCTTTTACTGCAGGGCCGTAACCGTTGCCGTCTATGTCGCGGTTCATGCGGTAATTAATATAGGCAATTTTACCTTCCAAGCTATTTGCTGGTGCTGCAATTAGCTCATCCAATGTTTCAAACAACACAACCGGTGCACTAATGCCATCATCAGGTGTGCTTACACTATTACCCAGCGCAGTTAAATGCAGAGGTTGCTCACTTGGGGTGAGTATTTTTCCGCTTTCGCTATAACGGCGCCATTTTGGAAATGTTGCTTTTTCAAGCCATACTTTATCAAAACCAAGTTCGTTAAATTTTGCTTTAGCCCATGCTACTGCTTTTTTATCGTTTTCAGTGCCGGGTAAGCGAGGGCCAACTTCTGTTGTGAGTGACTCGAGTAGCTCGTAGCTTAAATGGCTTTTAAGTGCAGCCGTGCGCACCTCATCAACCTGTTGTAATTGCGTTGTGGTGAATTCTGCATTGTTTGCGCTAACGCTGAGGCTGCTAGTCATTAGTAGCGCTGTAATAATTTTTTTCATATAGAGTAAGCCTTTTTATAATTAAGTGCATTAGAGCACTTTTTAAAGGCTTTAAAAAATAGATGAGATGAATGCAGTGGTGTTTTTAATAGGCAGTAAAAAGCCCGCACAATTATTATTGTGCGGGCTTTATAAGTATAAGTTTTATAACTTAAAAGCTAAATTGAGCTGCTAGGCGTACATTGGTGCCTTCGCCAATAGTTACATTACCATTACCGCCGCCACCTAAGTAATCAGTATCAAATAGATTTTCAACGTTAAGGCGAAGATTTATATCGGTGTTACTCATGTTAAACTTATAAGTTGCACCAACATCTATACGTGTATAGGCATCTTTGGTAATAGAATTATCGCTATCTGCAAAGCGTTCACCTTCATAAAAAGCACCGGCATTAAACGCAATGGTGTCGTTTAACTCATAGCGTGTCCAAAGTGATGCAGACCATTTAGGGGCATCGGTAGGTCGTTTACCTTGTAGATTTTCGTTCGCTCTTTCATAGTTAGCATCTAAATACATTGCAGATGCCATAACAAATAAACGGTCAGTTGCTGCACCTTGTGCTGCCATTTCAAAACCTTTATGACGCTGTTCACCAACTTGGTTTGTTTCAGTGGTAATTGAGCCGATAGGTGTTTCAAGTTGTTCTGTAACTAAGGTTCCATTTTTACTTATATCGAAAATAGCACCGCTAAGCATTAAACGCTCATCAAATAGCTGCCATTTAATACCAAGCTCTCTTTGTTTAGAGGTGACAGCATCTATTTTCATACCAAAGTTGATATCTTCTTCGTTAGTAATGGTTTCGTTTTGTGGCTCAAAACCTTCTGTATAACTGGCATAAATAGTTGCAGATGCATTCGGGTGATAAAGTACGCCGAATTTAGGCAAAAACGACTCGTTATTTTGTCCTTCACGTGTTTGCTTATCAAAGCGACCGCCAACAGACACTTGCCATTGTGGTGAAAAAGTAATTAAATCTTGGGCGTATACACCGTAGTAGTCATATTCAGTTTCGCTTTTAGTGAGATCAGTTTTATAGCTGACATCTGGGCGGGCAGGTTCATTTTGGCCTGCTGTAAAACTAAATGAATCAGCAGATGTGCGTAGTTGACCATAATAGTAGTCAAGCGAGTTCGCACCGATTAGAAATTGGTGTTGTATGCCAGCCGTTTCAAATTCACCAATAAAATCAATAAATGCAGTGGTGAATTGCCAATCATCAAAACGATCGTATGGGTTCGAAGTGTATGTATTCGTTTGTGAGATGTAAGAATTTCGACTAGGAGATGACTCAAAACGCTGGCGCTCAAATGTTTGCTCGTTGTAACCAAGCTTAACTTGCCAGTGATCGTTTAAGTACACTTCAAAATCTACGCCTAAGTTTTCTACCGTTATGTCGGTAAACGCCCAAGACATATCGCGAATGGTTTTGTCATCGCCAATCACATTGGCGTTGTCATCTATCCAAGCACCTGTATCAAGGCCTGCTTCGTCGTCTGTGCGGTCGTAATGTACACGTACTAATGCGTTGTCGCTTAAATCGTAATCAACAATTACAGCACCTAAAAAACGGTCGCGTTCACGGTTTTCGCCGTTTTGGTATTCGCGCCAGTAATCAACATCTTGTTTTACTAAAATACCGCGTGCGCGTAAATCTTCAGCGTCGGTAAGTGCACCAGCTGCGTCTAGCATAAAGCGGGTAGAGCCGTGTTGGTCTACATCTGCGCTGGCGTTAAATAATGTGGTTGCCGTAGGCTTTTTTGTCACCATGTTTATCAAGCCACCTGGACCTGATTGTCCGTATAAAATACTTGATGGGCCTTTAATAACTTCTACTTGTTGTAGAATTTCAATCGGTTGCTGGTAGTGAGACCAATGTTGGTGTCCGTCACGTAAGTAGCCTGTTGAAGAGCTAAGCTCAAAGCCGCGTAAGTTAAATACTTCACGGTTACGTTGTTGAGAGCCGGCAGTTAAACTTGCATCGTTAGTAAGTACTTCGCCAAGGGTCGTTGCTAATTGCTCGCTAATGATTGTATCGCTAATAACAGTGACTGATTGCGCTGTTTCTAACAATGACGCTGATGTTCTCATTGCTCCGTTGGCGTTGTCGACTTTGTAGTCGTTAAAATAACTACCTTTAACTTCAATTCGCTCTAAGTCAGTAGGGGCGGCAAAGGCGCTTGTGCTAATGGCACCAACAAGTGCTACGTACAGTGAGTTTAGTTTCATCAATTACATCCAGTGTTAGGGTGTTAAAATTTTTGGGGATCTTAATGAAAACTAGTATCATTTGCAACTTTTTTATTAACAAGGATTGACGCATCGTAAAATAATGGTCATCGGGTATTAATGGTTGCCTTATCTGAATTCTGCTATTATACAGCTCATATTTTGGGGCTAAGCCCTGTGTTGTTTTTATTATTTTGGAATTAATTGTGACTTCTACTGCATTTTCATCTTTGGCTTTACCTGCTGGTTTAGTTGATAATTTATCAACACTTGGCTACTCGCAAATGACGCCTGTACAAGCGCAAAGCTTACCGCCGGTTTTGGCAGGTAAAGATATAATTGCGCAAGCAAAAACGGGCTCAGGTAAAACAGCTGCTTTTAGTTTAGGTGTGTTAGCTAAATTAAATGTAAAACGTTTTCGTATTCAATCGCTTGTACTTTGTCCTACGCGCGAGCTGGCCGAGCAAGTGGCGGTAGAAATGCGCAAACTTGCCCGCGGTATTCACAATATTAAAATTTTAACCTTGTGTGGCGGGGTTTCTATTGGCCCACAAATAGGCTCGCTTGAGCATGGCGCGCACATTATTGTGGGTACACCTGGGCGAGTGGACGATCATATTCGTAAAGGTACACTGCGTTTAGACGATGTTGAAACGCTGGTACTTGATGAGGCAGATCAAATGCTTGATATGGGTTTTCAAGATACCCTTGATGCCATTATTGAGCGCATACCGCAAAATCGTCAAACGTTGTTATTTAGTGCAACCTTTCCGCGTGCAATTGAAGCTATTGCAAAGCGCGTATTAAAAAATCCAGAGATGATAAAAGTAGAAGAAGAGCAAGAAAAAAGCACAATAAAGCAATACTTTTACAAAATGGATAACAACAAACAGCGTTACTCAACACTTAAATTATTACTACTTAAATTTACACCACTAAGCTGTGTTGTTTTTTGTAATACCAAGGTAGAAACACAACAAGTTTGTGATGATTTAGCAAGTGAAGGCTTTAGTGCAGTGGCGTTGCACGGTGATTTAGAGCAGCGTGATCGCGAACGTACGTTAATTCATTTTGCTAATAAAAGTGCCTCAATATTAGTTGCTACCGATGTTGCCGCGCGTGGCTTAGATATTGACGACATGGACATGGTAATAAATTACCACTTAGCACACGACCCACAAACCCATGTGCACCGTGTAGGGCGCACAGGCCGAGCGGGTAAAAAAGGCATTGCGTGTTCTATTTACGGTGAGGCTGAGCAGTTTAAAGTGGCGCAAATAGGCGACCATTACGAACGAGACTTTTTGCCAGAGCCAATGCCTGCTTTTAGCTTGTTAGAAAAGCCGCCTTACAAGCCTGAAATGGTTACCCTAATGATTGACTCGGGCAAAAAGCAAAAAGTGCGCGCTGGTGATATTTTAGGTGCACTTACTGGCAAAGATGGTGTTGCAGGACGCCAAGTAGGTAAAATAAATGTACTCGATAACGTTGCCTTTGTAGCCGTTGAGCGCAATGCATCAAAACCTGCGCTACGTAAATTAACCGAGGGCAATATTAAAGGGCGTAAAATTCGTGCCCGTCGCCTTACCCGTTAATTACCTGTTTTGAGCAGCTAGCTTTAGCTGCTCATACTCGGCTCTTATTTGTCTAAATTGACATGCACTCCCAGTTTGCTTATCGGGATGATGTTTTAATGCCAATTGCCGCCAGCGCTTTTGTAGCATAGCCAGGCTAAAGTTTGGCGGTAGTTGCCAAGCCTTAAGTAATGGCTCAATTTGCTCAACTGGTTGCTTAATTAGTGGGTTAAATTGCTGCCAAAAACTATCTAATAATGCCTCTATGTCTTTGGCACTGGTGTCGTAGTTTTCCCAGTTTAAATAGTAACTTTTTAAATGGGATTGCGTTGTTATATTGCTACTTGGCTCTGTAAGTTCAATATGTAATGACGATATAATTAAGTGCTTGGGTAATAGCTGTGTTTGTAGCTCAAATAAAGCATTCATAATTAAAAAATTCTTTTTAAATAAATTTTGCTCAGGGTTTGCATCTAAAGGTGGTAACACCCCTTGGTGAGCGAGCGTTGCAGCTAAGGTATGAACTTTCCAAACACGCTGAGTTAAAAGTAGCTCAAAAATCTCATCAATCAGGGGGTTAAGCATTGTTTGCACTCGTTTTGTTGTGTATCTTCAATAAAGATTACACTGACTAAAGCTAAAGTTTGAAGGAATAATATTATGCAAGGCAAATTGAAGTGCCTTTTATTTGTTTTATGTTGTGTGTTCATACTGCCAAGCTTTGCTCAAAATAGTGTATCTTTATTTGATGAATTTAAAAAAGAGCAGCAGT
The DNA here is from genome assembly GCF_028599215.1 of Pseudoalteromonas sp. Angola-30. Taxonomy (NCBI): domain Bacteria; kingdom Pseudomonadati; phylum Pseudomonadota; class Gammaproteobacteria; order Alteromonadales; family Pseudoalteromonadaceae; genus Pseudoalteromonas; species Pseudoalteromonas sp. Angola-30. Next base: position 7,907 of record NZ_JAQREI010000017.1, on the reverse strand, counting down.
GGGACGTAAAACTCACGCTCGGTAATGCACTGCTTGAAGCAAAAAATATTACAGAATCCCAAAAGGTCAGTGTGTATTCTGAACTTGCCGATTTAGCCTTCTCCTCAGATGATTTTGAAAATGCCCTGCTGTATTTTAAAAAATTAGAACAGCACACCTCCTTAAACTACCTACCAGATATGCATTTTAGAGCCATTAAAATGCAAGGCGTTGTGTTTTATTTTCAGGGGTATTTTCAGCAAGCTATTGTTGAATATAGCCGCGCCATGGTGATTGTTGAAAAAAACAATAAGCAAGTAGAGCTTGCAAACCTGCTAAGTAATATTGGTTTAGCGTACTTCGAAATGAATAATATGGAGCTAACGCTCGAATATTATTTAAAAGCAAAAGAGATTTATGAGAAAAAGGGCAGTGCTCAAGACCAAGCTGATATTTTGCTAAATATAGCAGGGGTGTACATTAGGTTATCGCGTTACGAAAGCGCCATTTTATTTTATAAAGAAGTACTTAAAGTTTATCAAAAATTAGCTGATACCAGCGGTATAGCGCAAGTTAACAATAATTTAGGGGTTGCTTACTACGAAAGTTCGCAATTTGATTTAGCGCTGCATTATTATCAAATGGCACTGCGCTATTATATTTCTACCAATGATTATAATAAGTTATCTACCCAATATACTAATTTAGCAAACATCAATTTAATTCTTAATAACGTGGATGTTGCCTACGAGCAAGCTAAATTGGGGGTACAAAATGCCCTTAAAATTGCTAATCACAGTTTAGAGCTCAACGCCTTACATGCACTGGCTAAAATACAATTTGTGAGAGGCGAGCTTGCTGATTCGCAAAAAAGCTTAGATAAAGCAACCGATTTGGCCACACAATATAATAGTGTGCGTATAAAGCGCGATGCTTTTGGTACACGCTCGCTCCTAGAGGCAAGCAAAGGCAACTACGCTGAGGCATTAACTCTGCACGAAAAGTTTGTAGCAGAGCAGCGCGGTATAAATAGCGAAACAATTACCAGCGCCTTAGCTGTATTACAAAATCAATTTAAAGCTACTCAGTTAAATCAAGAAATTCAAAAGCTGAAGCAAGAACGAAAAGTACAAAAGTTAAAAATGAGCCAACGTTCGCAGCTTACGGTTTTTATTTTTGTTTTATTATTTTTAGTAATTGTAACGGGCACCGCGCTTTATCGTCGGGGCGCCGAAAAGCGTGCTAAGCAGTTATTAAAAGAACAAGTTGCGCAGCGTACAGCAGAGCTACAAGCTATTGCCCAAGAGTTGCGAGAAGCAAATGATGTTAAAAGCCAGTTTTTGGCAAATATTAGCCATGAAATTAGAACCCCGCTCACCGCTATTTTAGGCCAAACAGATGATTTAATTAATGGTTTGTACGAGCCTGAAAACCTACAAGATGAATTAAAAATAATTCAACGACATAGCGATCACTTAAAAAGTTTAATTAATGACGTACTCGATTTAAGTAAAATAGAAGCAAACAGATTAGAGCTTAATATTTCGTGCTTCGACATAGTGCAGCTAGTTAGCGATGTACATGCCATGTTTATTACGCAGGCTAAGGCGAAGCATTTACAAATTCGTTTTGATAACCATGTAGGCAATGCGTTTTATACCAAGCTCGATTTAATGCGGGTGAAGCAAATACTCATTAATTTATGTGCTAATGCCGTTAAGTTTACGCAGGCGGGGCAGGTTGTTGTGTCTTTAAACAAAACCGAGCAAGGGCTTGTTTTTATAGTGAAAGACACCGGTATTGGCATGAATTCATCACAGCTAAAACAAATATTTGAATGCTTTAGCCAAGCCGATAACAGTATTAGTCGCCGCTTTGGTGGCACCGGATTAGGGCTTAGTTTGTCTCAACAGCTAGCTTCTATGATGGGCGGCTACATTAGCGTACAAAGTGAGTTTAAACGCGGAAGTCAGTTTTCGCTGTTTTTACCCTGTATAGAAGTTGAAAAAGAGCTAGATGAGTACGAACATGTAAGCGCCGCTGAACAGGTTAAGCAGTTAACCGGGCGTGTAGTACTGGCTGAGGATCATCCCGACAATCGCAGACTCATAAGTCGTTATTTACGTTCTATGGGGCTTGAAGTTATTGCGGTAGAAAATGGCGAGCAAGCGGTTGAGAAGTGCCTACAAATATACCCAGACCTCGTGCTGCTTGATATACAAATGCCTATTATGGACGGGCGTGCTGCGTTTTCGTTGTTGCAACAGTGCGGCTTTCAAGCGCCTATTTTTGCTTTAACGGCCAATGCAATGAGCCATGAAGTTGATGATTATCTTGCCCTAGGCTTTACAGGGTATTTAGGTAAGCCATTAGATAAAAACGCGTTTTATAACACCCTTGCCCAGCATTTAGGTGAAGCTAAACAAGAGGCAGCCTATACAGCTAAGATAGACATGAGCGACTTAGTAACAAGTTTTAAGCAAAGCTTCACGTTTGAAAGCGAAACCATAAGTCAGCACCATAATAGTAATGACCTAGAAGCACTACAAAAAGACAGCCATCGTATATTAGGCGCTGCGCAAATGTTTGCGTTAGACGATATTGCCAAAGCCGCTAAAAATCTCGATATGGCTTTACTCAATAAACAAAGCCAAAGTAAAGAACACATTCAAAAGCTTGTAGATGAATTACAGCGTGTACTTAAAAAATATAACGAGAGTTAATTATACCAATCGTGTTAGGTTATTAGACATTTATAGCGACAGATAAATAGAGTGGTAAGAAGGCATGAATTTTGACACGAAGTTGCTCTACATAAGAAATTTATAACGCCATTAACGCTTTATTTCGCATGCTAGAAAGGCTAAATATCTAAGCCGATTGGTATTAGTCGTTTACACATAAAAAAAGCGCCCTAGGCGCTTTTTTTATGTAACGAAAACGCGCTTATTGGCGTTTCATTGAATCGAAGAATTCATCGTTCGTTTTGCTCATAGAAAGCTTATCAATTAAGAATTCCATTGCATCAATCTCTGACATTTCATGAACAATCTTACGTAAAATCCACAGCTTTTGTAGCTCATCTGGCTTAGTAAGTAGTTCTTCACGACGCGTACCAGAGCGGTTAAAGTCGATGGCAGGGAATACACGCTTTTCAGCAATCTTACGATTTAAGTGTAGTTCCATGTTACCGGTACCTTTAAACTCTTCGTAGATAACTTCATCCATTTTAGAGCCCGTGTCGATAAGAGCTGTAGCTATAATCGTTAAGCTACCGCCTTCTTCAACATTACGTGCAGCACCAAAGAAGCGCTTAGGCTTGTGCAATGCGTTAGCATCAACACCACCGGTAAGTACTTTACCTGATGAAGGAATAACAGTGTTGTAAGCACGCGCTAAACGGGTGATTGAATCAAGCAAGATAACCACATCTTTTTTGTGCTCAACTAAACGTTTTGCTTTTTCAATAACCATTTCTGCAACTTGTACGTGGCGAGAAGCTGGCTCATCAAACGTTGATGCAATAACTTCACCTTTAACGAGGCGTTGCATCTCGGTTACTTCCTCCGGACGCTCATCAATAAGTAAAACCATTAATGTAACATCTGGGTGATTGTGAGTAATTGATTGTGCAATGTTTTGCAATAGCATTGTTTTACCCGCTTTAGGCGGTGCTACTAACAAACCACGTTGGCCACGGCCAATTGGAGATGCTAAATCAAGTACACGAGCGGTAATGTCTTCTTTACTGCCGTTACCGCGTTCCATACGAAAACGTTCGTTTGCATGTAGTGGGGTAAGGTTTTCAAAAAGAATTTTAGTGCGAGAGTTTTCAGGTTTATCGAAGTTAACTTCATTTACTTTTAATAAAGCAAAGTAGCGTTCGCCATCTTTAGGTGGACGAATAAGCCCTGAAATAGAATCGCCAGTACGCATGCTGAAACGGCGAATTTGGCTTGGAGATACATAAATATCATCTGGGCCAGCTAAGTAAGATGCTTCTGATGATCTTAAAAAACCAAAACCATCTTGTAAAATCTCTAGTACACCGCCACCGAAGATGTTCTCTCCGCCTTTGGCGTGTGCTTTAAGAATGGCAAAAATGATATCTTGCTTTCTTAAGCGGGCTACGTTTTCGAGCCCCATGGACTCAGCTAAGTTTACAAGTTCTTTTATAGACTTGTCTTTTAATTCGCGTAAATGCATATTGGTGGGTTCTTTATTACAATTGTCATACTCAAAATCGCTTTGATAGTTGAGTGAGGTTTGTTGAATATAACTAAGGATTAGTTGGCTTTATAAACTAGCAGTTCACTGGCATAGCGTCCAGTCTTTATACAAAATAAACACAAAAAAAGGGCAAAAACGCCCTTTTTTTTAATTTTTACTTAGATATTGTTTTCTAAGAACTCAATAAGTTGAGTTTTAGAAAGCGCACCAACTTTCGTTGCAGCTACTTGGCCGTCTTTAAAAAGAAGCAGAGTAGGAATACCACGAATACCAAATTTAGGCGGTGTACCCGCGTTTTGGTCGATGTTTAATTTAGCAACTGTTACACGGCTTTCGTATTCATCAGCTACTTCATTAAGGATAGGGGCGATCATTTTACAAGGTCCGCACCACTCAGCCCAAAAATCTACTAGTACAGGCTTGTCTGATTGTAATACGTCAGCTTCAAAGCTATCGTCAGTAATTTGGATTATTTTCTCGCTCATTGCGCTCTCCGATTTAGTTAGGCGAAATATTTAGTGCGTATTTAAACACTCTTGTTTCTTATTGCAAGTTTAAACGTTATGCTTAAACGCTATGACTAAGACACATTTGACCGATAAAAAGTTTTCAGACTTTGCTATCGCACCGGAAGTGGTTGCCGGTTTAACCGAAAGTGGGTTTGAATATTGCACACCCATTCAAGCAAAATGCCTACCTTTTATTTGTGACGGACGCGATATCGCGGGCCAAGCACAAACAGGTACGGGCAAAACGTTGGCGTTTTTAACTGCCACGTGCCATCGGTTATTACAATCTAGCAAAGCACCTAGTAAACATCCAAGAGCCCTGATCATGGCCCCGACTCGGGAGCTTGCGATTCAGATACACAAAGATGCTAAAATTTTAGCGCCGCACTGTAATCTTAACTTAGGTTTAGTATATGGTGGCGAAGATTACGAAAAACAACGTGCACAATTAGAAAAAGGCGTTGATATTTTAATTGGTACTACAGGTCGACTAATCGATTTGTACAAGCAAGGCTGTTACACCCTTAATGAAATTGAGGTAGTTGTGCTTGATGAAGCCGATCGTATGTTCGATTTAGGCTTTATAAAAGACATTCGTTACATGTTCCGCCGTATGCCAGATACAGCAGATAGATTAAACCTATTATTTTCTGCCACGCTTTCTTATCGCGTGCAAGAACTTGCCTTTGAACATATGACCAACCCTGAGCACGTTCAAATCGAGCCAGACGTTAAAACAGGTAAGCGAATTAAAGAAGAGCTATTTCATCCTTCTCAAGAAGATAAAATTAAGCTGCTATTAACTTTAATTGAGGAAGAATGGCCAGACAAAGCCATTGTGTTTGCCAATACAAAGCACAGCTGTGAAACAGTGTATGCCTGGTTAAAAGCCGATGGCCACCGAGTAGGTATGCTCACTGGCGATGTAAACCAGAAAAAACGCCAATCTATATTAGCGCAATTCACCAAAGGCGAATTAGACTTTTTAGTGGCAACCGATGTGGCAGCACGTGGGCTACATATCCCTGAGGTAAGTCATGTATTTAACTTTGACCTGCCAGATGATTGTGAAGATTACGTTCACCGTATAGGCCGTACAGGTCGTGCGGGCGCATCAGGTCATGCAATTAGCTTTGCATGTGAGCAGTACGCTTATAACCTGCATGAAATAGAAGAGTATATAGAGCACAGCATTCCTTTATCACATTATGATAAAACCGCATTGCTAGATGATTTAACAAAGCCTACTATTCAAAGAAAGCGCAACTATTCTACAGGCCCACGTAATCGTAGTAATAATAACGGACGTCGCCCAAATAATAGTTACCAAAAAGGACGGTCGTAACTCGGCCGTTACTGTACGTAGTAGTAACTAGAGGTTTTTGAACGGTGGGGCAATTTAAACCGCAAAAAAATGTGTATGCAGTCATTGATTTAGGCTCAAATAGCTTTCATATGCTAATTGCTAAATCAATTGCTGGCGGCCTACAAACTATAGGCCGCGTTAAACGCAAAGTAAGATTAGCCGCAGGGCTTGATAAAGATAACGTATTAAGCACTGAGGCAATGCAGCGAGGCTGGGAGTGCCTTGCACTTTTTGCTGAGCGCCTACAAGACATTCCAAAACAAAATATAACCATAGTAGCAACGGCCACATTACGTCTTGCGACGAATGCCGATGTTTTCAAAGCACAAGCCGAAAAAATCTTAGGCCATACTATTAATGTAATAAGTGGTGAGCTAGAAGCACGCACTATTTATAAAGGCGTAGCACACACTTCATCATGCACTGGCAAGCAGCTAGTTATTGATATTGGTGGTGCAAGTACCGAAGTCGTTATAGGTAAGGGTTTTGAGGCACTGCACTATAAAAGCTTAAATATGGGGTGCGTTACTTATTTAGAACGCTATTTTAAAGATTGCCAATTAAGTGAAGCAAACTTTAACGCTGCCATCAAAGCTGCCCACGAAGTTATTGATGAAATTGCCCCTGAGTATAAACAAGCAGGTTGGCAAATTGCATCGGGTGCTTCTGGCACAGTGCAAGCCATTCAAGAAATAATGGTTGCGCAACACTTAGATGAACTACTCACCCTAGAAAAGCTAAATAAAATAAAAGAGCAATCAATAACGTTTAGCACTATCGCTGCACTAGACTTACCTGGTCTAAGCGAAGAGCGTAGATTAGTTTTTGTATCTGGCCTAGCTATCTTAATTGCGCTATTTGAATCGCTTGAAATTGAAAAAATGGGATTAGCTGGCGGTGCACTTCGCGAAGGTGTGCTTTACAGTATGGTGCCCGAGCTTCATAACAACGACATTCGTAAACGCACCGTTGATGGGTTTATGGACCGTTACCATGTTGATCAAAAGCAAGCTAATCGTGTATCGAGCTTAGTTATTCAACTGGCAGAACAAGTAGGTGAAAGCTGGCCGCTTGTTAGTGAAAATGCGTTGCCGCTTTTAAAAGCCGCAGCACAACTACACGAAATTGGTTTATTAATAGAGTACAAGCAATATCACAAGCACACAGCCTACATTATAGAAAACACCGATATGCCAGGTTTTTCACAATCTGAACATAAAGTGATTGCAGCTGTTGCTAATGCACATCGCTCCGATATTCAAAAAGGCAGCTTCGACGCTCTAGGTGCACATAGTACACTTACCCAATACTTAGTTAGGTTATTAAGAATTGCCGTAATATTATCGATGCGCCGACAAGACGACGTACTTCCTAAAATAGAGTTATCTGTAGAAAAAGACACCTTAGACTTAAAGTTTGCCAATAACTGGTTAAAAGAACACCCTCTTATGGCTAGTGAGCTACAACAAGAGTCTAAATTGCAAAGTAAACTCGGTTGGAAACTCATCGTAAACTAATATAAAAGGCCCGTAAGGGCCTTTTTAGTGTTTAAAGTAACCACTTTGCTTCAATTTCACGCGAACAGTCATTTATTTCAAGTTTTCTTCAAAAAAGGGTTGATCCGTTTTCGGATCTCCCTATAATGCGACCCCACTGAGACGGCAGAGCGCAACGCATAGCGAGGCACGAGCTAATCAGTGAGTCGAGTAAAACTTAGTTTTAAAAACTTTCAAGTTTAACAAAATTAAGTGTTGACAAAAAAATAGGAAAGCGTAAGATGCGCAGCCCTAGCGAGATAAAGTTTAACGCTTTAATCGCAACGT